>DATMWO010000025.1:0-14550 GCA_035562475.1 Methanoregula sp. | reverse complement strand
AGTTGACCGTGGTCAGGAGAACCGTCGAATCAGCAACAAGCGAGCGCCCGGGCTCAACCCAGAGTTCGGGGGTAATTCCGCATGCTTCGACACCGGCTTTGAATATCGGGACCACTTTTGCCGCATACTCCTCAGGAGCAGGAGCTGGGTCCGTGTCATGGTGGTAGGGAATCCCCAGCCCTCCACCCAGATCGATGAATTCAAGTCTGACACCCATATCTGTAAGTTCCCTGGCAATCCTGACCATAACTTCCGCAGCCCGGACAAATGGCTCCACATCAAGGATCTGTGAACCGATATGGCAGTGAATCCCGACAGGCTGGATATTTTTACAGGACATGGCTTCCCGGTATGCTGCAGGGATCTCTTTATGGGGAATGCCAAACTTGCTGGTAGCAAGCCCGGTTGCGATCTTCGGGTGTGTCGGGACTTCGAGTGCCGGATTCACCCGGAACGCAATCTTAGCGGTTTTTCCTGCTGCTTTTGCCGCTGCATCGAGCTGGTGGAGTTCGTCAAGTGAATCTACCGATACTTTCACACCCTTTTCGACTGCAAGTATCAGGTCGTTTTGTGTTTTTGAACTGCCGTTGAAAAGGAGGTTTTCTGCATGCATTCCGGCATCGAGAGCGAGATGAAGTTCTCCTGAGGAAAAAACATCAGCACCTGCGCCCAGCCGGGCAAGAGCCCGCATTACGGCAAGATTGCCATTTGCTTTTGCCGCAAAAAGTATCCTGACTTTCGGGTACCGGCTGGTCAGGGCTTTTTTGTAACTCCCGAACTGCCCGCAGACCCGGTCCTCGCTGGTAACGTACAGGGGTGTCCCGTACTGCTGAGCGAGTGCAACGCAGTCAACGTTGTTGATATGAAGATGACCATTTTTTATGTGAAGGTGGGGAGGAAGCTTCACAGGTCAAGCCCCCGCATGCGTTCGATTGCCTCTTGTATCCGGGCAACGGGTCGGGTAAGGGCGAACCTCACATACCCTTCCCCGCTTGAGCCAAACCCTATTCCCGGTGTTGCCACAATACCTGCTTTATTCAACAGCTTAGCGGAAAATGCCATACAATCCTGTACCGGCAGCCAGACATAGAAGGTTGCCCGGGGAGCAGGTACATCAAATCCAAGATCCCGCAGCCCGGCAATGAGCACGTCCCGCCGCTCCTGGTAGATAACGCAGGCTTCTTCCACACAATTCTGCGGTCCGCGCAAAGCAGTGATTGCAGCCTGCTGTACAGCGTTGAAAACTCCCGAATCCACATTGGTCTTGACCCGCCCGAGACCGGCAAGAATATCTGCATTGCCGACTGCCATACCAATCCGCCAGCCGGTCATATTGTAGGTCTTTGAAAGTGAGTGCATCTCAATACCTGTTTCCCTTGCCCCTTTTGTCTCCAGGAATGACGGGGCACGATACCCGTCATACGCGATCTCGGAGTACGCATTGTCCGAAACGACGACAATATTGTGCTCATGGGCAAAGTCTACTACCTCGCGGTAGAAGCCTTCCGGAGCGACCGCCGCCGTGGGATTATTCGGATAGTTGATGAACATAAGCTTTGCTGATTTTATGATCTTTTCCGGGATATCATCCAGCACCGGGATAAATGCATTCTCCCTCGTGAGTGGCATCTCATGCACAATTCCCTCGGCAAAAAGTGTTCCTGTCCGGTATACCGGATAGCCCGGACTCGGAACGAGAACATAGTCCCCCGGATTTACAAAAGCTTCAGCAATATGGGCGATCCCATCCTTTGAACCCATAAGAGCGATCACCTCTTTTCCCGGATCAAGCGGGACCCCGAACCGGTTTTTGTACCAGTCTGCTACTGCCCCCCGGTATGCCGGCATACCGGCGTAAGAAGGATAGTGGTGGTTTTCCGGGTTCTTTGCCGCTTCACAGAGAGAGGCTACAATATGGTCCGGGGTAGGAAGGTCAGGGTCCCCGACTCCGAGATCGATGATGTCAACACCTTTTCTTTGTTGTTCCGCTTTCATCTCGTCAATCCGGGCAAAAAGATACGGAGGGAGATTGCTCATGCGTGCTGCGTACATAGGTAGTACCTGTAGGTGTCCGGATTTATTGTAATTACCGTTCCCGCATATCACGGGCCTTCCCCATCATCAGGCAGAATGGTTATGCTTATTATTCCGGAATAAAAAAATGAGCCCTATGGGGAAAAAGAAGATTATCAAAGTACACCGGTTCTTCAGTTGGTATGATTACCCAGACCGGCTGCCGGGAGCACGTTCATGAGCATGCAGAAGGATATGATCGTTGTTTTCTCTACCGCTCCGTCAGATAAATCAGAATTACTCGCACGGATGCTTGTCGGGAAACGTCTCGTCGCATGTGTCAATATCGTTCCCGTCCGTTCATGCTATCGCTGGAAAGGCGAGTTCTGCGATGAACAGGAACACCTGCTTATTGCAAAGACAACCAGGGAAAAGGCGGGAAAGGTTATTGCAGCAATAAAAGATCTCCACCCCTATGAAGTGCCGGAGATCATAGCACTTCCGGTTATTGACGGGTACCTGCCCTACCTGGACTGGGTAACTGAGGAGACACTGGATGAACCTTGACCACCATCTCGGCATCCAGGTCAGGAATGGTGAGATAGCAGAAATTACTGATGCAATCGTAATTGAGGACCGGTTCCGGATACTTTTTAATGACTGTCCGGTGACTGATATGATTGCCAGTCGTGACCAGCTCCCGGAGCTCGGTGCCGGTTTTGTCATAACGGAAGGACTTACCCGGTGCGTGGACAAGGTGAAAATTGATGGCGATCGCATCCTTGTCTATGCCGATCGCGGGTGTGATGTCGCGCGATCGAAAAAAGAGGTGGGATCTTCGGGAGGTACAAGCTTGCATGCAGTACCGGGAAAAGTTTCATCAGATCTCCGTATAACGCCGGAAGATGTTTTTTCCTGTACACGCGGGATTGAAACTGAGGTATGGCGAAAGACCGGTGCGGTTCATTGTTCGGTACTTTTTTCTGAGGGAAAATGTGTGGTAAAAAGCAGTGACGTTGGGAGGCATAACACGGTTGACAAGGTAGTCGGGTATGCAATTTTAAACGGAATTGATCTCTCCCGGTGTGTGATTGGCTGCACAGGAAGACAACCTGCCGGCATGATAAAAAAAGATGCAAACGCAGGAATACCGATAGTCATCTCCCGCGCTGCATCGACTGATAAAGGAATTGCAGCTGCTGATGCAGCGGGTATAACGCTTATATGTTTCTCCCGCGGGGACCGGTTTACGATTTACACACATCCGGAGCGTATCCTTGGTGCAGGGATACCAGGATCCCGAACAAAGTGATAAAGCAAAAGTTATTCCCTGTGGCTGAAAAAATGAAACTATACAAAACGGCAGGAACTGGTAAATTTGTCAGGTGAACCACCAACATCCCCGGGATCGGCACTCCTCGTGCTCGGGTGCCCGCAGGTACCTGTGCAGACTAGCATCGCCTTGTATCTGATCAACCGGCTTAAAAAATCCGGTTTTATCCCGGTCGTTGCCGGAAACAAAGCTGCAAATACGCTTCTTGTTATCGCGGACCCGGAGAGGCACTACCTTGGAGAGGTCATGGATCTCGACCGTGCGGTAGCAATGATCACCGACAAGAAACGGGACTTTGACCGCTGTTTTGTCTTCATCCACAACGATGCCGGTATCAGCTATGCAGCGACGATGGGTGCGATCTCCGGAGCGAAGGTCTTCACGCTTGTGTATGGAGAGCATTATGACGAGCTGGTAAAACAGATTGACTTTCCCTGCACAATCATTGCAGCAAAAGCCGTGCATAATCCCCTGCCCCTGAAAAAAGCACTTGATGAGGTAACCCCATGGGCTGCGTAGAATCAATGAACTATGAAATCCTCCTGCGGGATCAATCGTTTAAGGAATGCAGGGAATATGTCCGGCAGCATTTTAAAGAGTATATTGATGTGCAACCGGGTTTCAAGGTCTTTGATATTCACCTCATCGGCATCCCCCCGATTGCAATAGGGCTCGAAAATGATTTCATCATTTTCCCGTACACAAAACCCTGTCATGGAACATTTCTTCTCCGCATGGAGGATACTGCTGAGGCAGCCCGTTTGCGGACATTTAAGAAATGAATCCGCTGTAAGCACATTGTCAGTAGAATCGTGAAGGATTTTTGTATGTCCGGCAAAGGAAAAGTGCTCCTGATGGATGATGAGCAGATCATCCTTGATGTGACCGGTGAAATACTCACATTTCTCCAGTATGATGTCATGTCTGCAAAGGATGGGCAGGCTGCCATCGATCTCTATAAAAAAGAGAAAGCCGCCGGATCCCCGTTTGATATTGTCATCCTGGATCTCTCCGTTCCCAACGGGCTGGGAGGAAAAGAGACGATTGAACTGCTCAGGAACGTTGATCCTGAGGTAAAAGCCGTGGTATCAAGTGGCTATACCAACGATCCCGTTGTCCGGGATTTTTCACACTACGGTTTTCGTGAAAAACTTACCAAACCCTATAATATTCAGGAAATGAGAAACCTTCTCGAGAAAATTATTAAAAAATAACAAGCTGGATAGAGCGGATGACCTGCCCTTCTCAGGCAGCGATATCTGAATTATTTGCTACGATCTTTTCAATCGCCTCATTAACCGCCCTGCGCACATCATCATCATCATCGTCTTTTATCCGTGTCAGGGGTTCAAGAGCCCTTTTATCACCAATTTTACCGAGTGCATCAGCAGCACCCCAGCGGATATACCAGTCAGGATTTTTCAGTGACATGATGAGAGAATCCACTGAAATACTGCTTCCCAGTTTTCCCAGTGCCCACAAAGCAGGTACCTGGACATAGGAATCCGACTCTTTCAATGCGGTTCCAAGGCACTTTGCCGCTCTTTTGTCGCCAATTTTACCGAGTGCATCGGCAGCACTCCAGCGAACATACCAGTCCTGATCGTTCACCGACTGGATAAGAGGTTCCACTGCACGCGTGTCTTTAATCTCACCCAGAGCCCATGCAGATCGTGTTCTTACCCACCAGTGTTTATCCTTGAGTGCGAGGATCAGGGAGTCAACAGCGGGTTTTCCAATCATCGAGAGGGTAAGTGCGCTGTGCCACTGAACGTCACTGTCCCCTTCGCTGAGCAGGGACACGAGCTGGGGTATTGCCGGCTCCCCGATTTCTGCCAGTATACGGGTAGCATGCCAGCGGACATCATAATCTTTTTCATGCATAGCCCTGATGAGCTGGGGAATAGCCTCCCTGCCGATCTTGCCCAACGCGAGTGCAGCCAGCCAGCGAACGTCCTGGTCATGTTCCTTGAGTGCACGGATGAGCGGTTTTACTGCAGGTTCACCAAGATCTCCCAGTGCCAGTGCGGCCCGCCAGCGGACACCAAGGTTGTTATGCCGGATTGCCCTGACAAGACCGTTCATGTCCATGACCGTTGTGGAATACATGGTGAACGATTTGTTATCCAGAATTAGATTCTCATTCTTCACGATGCTACCTCGTTGCTATCCCATTAGGGACAGATCAATTTTTATGAACACCGGGCCGGAATAATGACCTTGTTGCCCGGATCACACCCATGAACCGACCATATTTTAAAAATTTTATGACCCCTGAATATATATTAATGTGGATAGGTGATGTCATTCAGGTATCCTCCGGATCCGTGAACAAATACGGTAAATGTAATGAGTATCAACGAAACGATCCTTCCGCTTACGGGAAAAAACCTCCGCAATTACCGTATGCTAACCTATTTACGTTTTTAAAAAAAGTATGAGAACATACGGAAAATCCGCATGAAAGACATTTCAGTTCTGATAGGAGGGAAAGCGGGTGATGGTATCAACAGTGCAGGTGCATTGGTTGCCCAGTTGCTCAATCAGAGTGGTTATAGTATTTACCTGTACTTTGATTACCCCTCCCTGATACGGGGGGGGCATAATTTTGCGATAATACGGGGTTCAGAACAGAGTGTCGGGACCTGTTGGAACAACCTGGATTTTATCCTGGCACTTAACAATGAAACGATAGAGCAGCATCGTGACAGGTGTACACCTGAAACTGCCATCATATACAACGCAGACCTGGTGAAGTCTGCTGGTCAGGGTATCCCGGTACAGGCAATTCTGACCAGGGAAAAAGCCCCGGCGATCATGGGAAATTCGGCAATTATCGGTGGATTTGCAAAAGCGGCTGGTATTGATTGGGATGTTGTTGAAGCGGTATTTAAATCTCATATCCCCAAAGAAGTTGACCTTAACCTGACCGTAGCAAAGAGGGCATATGATCAGGTTGAAAAAGTTCATCTGGTGAGGAAAGGGATACAACCGCCCCGCCCCCTTCTCACCGGCAATGAAGCGATCGGCCTGGGTATGGTAAAAGGAGGACTTGATGCCTATGTCTCGTATCCCATGACACCCTCATCAAGCCTCCTCCATTTTCTCGCAGAACACCAGGAAAGGTTTGGCATTACGGTCGTGCATCCCGAAAACGAAATTGCGGTAATCCTGATGGCACTCGGGTTTTCCTATGCCGGCAAACGATCCGCAGTGGGCACATCAGGGGGCGGGTTCTGCCTGATGACCGAAGGACTTTCCCTTGCCGGAATGGCAGAGATACCCCTTGTGCTCGTGGTGTCCCAGCGGACCGGGCCTTCAACCGGGCTCCCTACCTATACCGGTCAGTCCGAGCTCGCTTTTGTCCTCCACGCCGGACAGGGAGAATACCCCCGGTTGATTGTTGCTCCGGGAGATGCGCAGGAATCTCTGTTCTGGTCAGAAACCGCTATGAATATAGCATGGAAATTTCAGATTCCTGCATTCATCCTTACCGATAAAACCCTTTCCGAGGGAACCTATAGTGTTGATCCTGCTGCAATTTCAGATGTCCGGAGAGGGGACTCCCCCGTATGGTCAGGAAGTATGCCCTATCTCCGGTACGCAGATACACCGTCCGGTGTGTCACCCCTTGCCGTTCCGGGAATGAAAGATGCAGTGATCAAGGTGAACAGCTATGCGCATGATACGGCAGGTATCACGAGCGAAGAGGCTGATGTTGTTGTTCAGATGACGAAAAAACGTCTGCGCAAGGGGGAAAGCCTGGCAGAGGAGATGCAACACTATCCATGTGTCACGCTGTCCGGAGTTTCTGACGCTTCCATCGCACTTCTCTGTTGGGGATCCACAAAAGGTGTGTGTAATGAAATAGGCTCTCTCCTCGGACTGCGGGTGATCCAGCCGATAATCCTCTCTCCGTTCCCTGAGATTCAACTGAAAAATGCGATCCAGGGTGTCACGAAACTGATTGCAGTCGAGGAGAATGCAACAGCACAACTTGCCACGCTTGCAGGGCAGTACGGGATTGTTCCGGACGAAAGGATCCTGCGGTATGACGGGCGCCCCTTCTCTCCTGATGACCTGCTCGTAAAGATAAAGGAGGTAATGGTATGACGGGACGCCAGATCATAACCGGTGCACAGAATACGTGGTGCCCGGGTTGCGGGAATTTCTCTCTCCAGCACACCCTGAAAAATGTTCTCATGGAGATGGAGCAGGCAGGGAAGTCGCTTGACGATGTGGTGCTGGTATCCGGCATCGGGTGTCATGCAAAAATCGCTGATTATCTCAATATCAATAGTTTTTACGCACTGCACGGGCGGGCAATCCCGGCAGCGACCGGTATCAAACTTGGCAATCCCCGCCTCACCGTGATCTGCTGCACGGGCGACGGGGACTCCTATGCTGAAGGGCTTGATCATCTCATCTTTGCAGCCAAACGCAATATTGACATCACGGTGATCATCCATAACAACCGGGTGTACGGACTTACCACCGGGCAATATACTCCAACCTCACCTCTTGGTTTCAAAGGAAAATCCACCCCCTCAGGTACTGCGGAATATCCTATCAATCCCCTCGAGCTGATGCTTGCAAGCGGTGCAACCTGGGTCGCACGGGGGTATACAAAGAAGATGGATCTTTTAAAGAAGCTCGTTCTTGAGGGCATTGCGCACAAGGGTTTCTCATTTATCGACGTTCTCCAGATCTGTGCCACCTTCTTTCCCGCTGCTGATTACTATTCCCCGCGGGTATACGAACTATCCGGACATGACCCGACAGACTTTGAATCCGCATGCATAAAAGCCAGGGAATGGGACTATAACAGCGACGCACGGATCGCTCTTGGAACGTTTTTTACCCGGTCCCTCCCCAGTTTTAATGACAAAATAGCCGTGCATGAGAATACCGTGAAAGACCGAAAACGGGCGATCGAGGAGCTCCTTCTGATAAGAGCATAACGAGTCACCCAGGACACACGATAGCGATGAATAGTGAAAATAACAGACAATCTCTTTCCAGTAACGGTGACTCCAGGGGGTACCTCCTGTGATAACAACCTGCAAGGAACGGGAATTTCCCCCGGGATTTCTTTAACATGATTGGGCAACAATCTCCTGCAGCGCGTTCTGCAACACTACGGTTGCTCGTAATTCCCTTTGCAATCTATGCGGCCTGGTTGCTTGAGACCTTCCTGCTTACCGGAAGTATGCACACTTTTGAGCGTTCTGACCCATCAGGTATATTCCTGTACACAATCATTACATGCATCATTACCGGTATTGTTGCACCGCTGCTCTATATCCGGACCACCTTTATTTCAGGTGCTGTCAACATGTTCCATATAGGATTCAGGTCATTAAGATACACATTCCTTACCTGTTTCCTTACCTGCAGTATCTGCTACGGAGCTGTCATCCTTTTCAATCCGTTCGGCAATGACCGGTTCGCGTTTTTTAACGCCTTCCTTCTCCTTTTACCCAGTGCAATTGCATCAGTGATGATGTGCTGGGTGCTTATGGGGACTCACGTGCAGGCGTTTGTCCGCAGTGGAGGGGCAATACTATCTATCTCCATCGGGATCATGGTAACTACGGTGCTGTTCGGTGTGACCACGTTTGCATACTTTCCCGCTGTCCTGCAGCAGGATGCGCTTATCGCATCTGTCAGTATCGGGATTATTGCGGCAATTTTTTTCTTTGCCGTTCGTGAAGTATATGCGACTATCCTTGTGGTAGCGATATGCAATGTTTTTACCATGGCCGATCGTATCAACCCGTTTTATGTGCAGGAGACTGTCCCCTTAGTCTGGATGAGTGCGGTTCTCACAATCAGTGCTTTGATGGGTATCCATCTGTATCTTTCACGAAATTATATGACCTTAAAGATTCCGGTAACGTGACGGGAACATCATTGTCCGATGTTCCCGGTCCGACACCCTGATCCCACGGGAAAAGGGGGGACTGGTCCCCGATTCCTGTCAGACCTGAATTTTCCCGGACTATCATAAAAACAGCCACGTCATGAATCTCAAAAATTTCCGATAAAAAATCTTATACCGTCATGAGTTGAAGGATACCAGTATGATACAAAAACACGGCTATGGGATACTGGTAAGTCTAATCCTGATTTCCGTAGTGTTAATTGCGGGGTGTTCGGATCAGTCTCCCGGTGGGACAACAACCGTCCCAACAACTGCAGTAAATAATGCAAAATACGGGGCAGGAGATGTCATTGGAAAAACCGCATCGGCAACGGAAAATATGGCGTATATCATAACAAAGTATGACAGTTCGACCGATCAGTATACCCGACAACTGCTCTACAAAAATGCGAATGGATCCTGGGGACATTTTATCAACAACCACACTGAAAAGGTTGAAAGAACCCTTGTTGAGAAAGTCTATCCGGTAAAAATATCCCACGTGAGTATTGCTTCTATCCCGATTATCACCCCAACCGTTCCCCCAACGGTTACCACTGCGCTTTCCGGAAATGCACCTGTCATTTCAGGTATTTCCCCGACAAACGGAGGCACGAATACAACCGTGAGTGCAACGATTACCGGGGATCATTTCCGGAGTGGTGCAACAGCAAAGTTAATGCGGCCGGGATATACGGCGATTCATGCCACTGCTGTGTCGGTATCTTCTGCAACAACTATTGACTGTACGTTCAATCTTGCCAAAGCCGAAAAAGGGAGCTATAATCTGGTTGTTACCAACCCTGACAGCCAGTCTGATACGATGGTGGGCGCATTCACCATTACTGATCCGGTTCCTGTCATATCAGGTGTCAGTCCGGGTCAGGGTGCAATAAACAGTGTCCTGTCGTTAATAATTAATGGCCAGAACTTCAAAGAAGGGGTGAAAGTCACAATCATAAAAAGCTCGACTGAAATTGTCTGTACAAGTCCGGTATCTACGGATTCGACAAAAATTCTCTGCAACCTCGATCTCAAGGGTGCGGTTGCCGGTGACTGGGATGTAACGGTTCTTAACATAGACGGCCAGCAGAAGGGGACCTGGAACCAAAAATTCCATGTTACAAATTCAACCTGAACGTGGTTCTCTTCTCCTCTCTTTTTCTTTTAAAAAAAATCTCCAGTAACATTCTTTTATTGCCATAATCGAACTTTTTCCATCCAATAATCTTTTATGCCATCCTTTCAAATACTTCCCCGGACAGGAATGACGGGAAAAAAGATCCTCACGCTCATATTTGCCATTAGCATCTGCCTGCTGGCAGGGTATGTGGGTTCTTATTACACAACTCCTGCGATTCCAACATGGTATGCCGGCCTGCAAAAACCTGATATCACTCCCCCTTCATGGGTTTTTGCTCCCGTCTGGACGGCACTCTATATTCTGATGGGAATTTCACTTTTCCTGATCCTGCAGTCGGATTTAAAGATACAGGAAGTTCAATTTGGTCTTATCCTTTTTATTTTCCAGCTTATGGTGAATATCGGATGGTCTTTTTTCTTTTTTGGTCTCCATTCAACGTTTTTTGGTTTCCTGGCTATCGTGCTGCTCTGGGCAGTTCTGCTCTGTACTATCATCCAGGTATGGCGTTTCTCCATTCCTGCTGCAGTGTTGCTCATACCTTATTTTGTCTGGGTATCCTTTGCAGGGTATCTCAACTATGCAATTCTGGTTCTGAATCCAGCTCTCTTCGGGATTTCATTTTAAAAAAATCTTTTCGCAAACCAAAGACCAATATCTTCTTTTTGTTCAAAGGTGACGATGACATGCGGAGTTCCCATGCCAATTCAGCGTATTCACGTGGAAAATTTCAAGAGTTTTTCTGAACTTGATATTGAGTTGTCACGGTTCAATGTCGTGATCGGTTCTAATGCCGCAGGAAAATCCAATTTCATCAGCATATTCAAATTCCTGCGGGATATCGCAAAACACGGGGTTGTCAATGCGATCGCAATGCAGGGTGGGTCAGAATATATCCAGAATACAAAAATCGGCCCATTAAAAGACCTTCATATTAAGGTTGTGTATGTGCCCGATCAAAAGTCAGAGATCCTTGAGCGACAGGATCAGAATGCGCCGGTCCTCGTTATACAATCGTGCCTGTCTTCCTATGAGTTCGCGCTCAGGTTTGCTTCCCGGGGTGACGGATTTTCCATCATAAAGGACAGGATTATTCTTGGATGTGAGGTTTTTTCGTGCGGACATAAAAATGACCATAATATCGAAAAAAAGAACATCGGACATGGCGAGATACGGGTGACGAATGATGCCGGAAAAATCACCTATGAAGTCGATCTGCCGGAAGGCTGTCCGCTTTCCGAACAGGACCTCATCCCGCTCTGTTTCCACGGGAAACACCTCCCTGAAAAAACACTCCTTCTGGAAACTCCGTACGCATATCCTTTATCCCACGGGGAAAAATTCTTTGATCGTATTGCTGTCTATGATATCGACCCAAAACTCATGAAAAAAGGAGTTGCAATAACAGGTAAAAGGGAACTTGAAGAGGATGCCGGGAACCTGGTACTCGTCCTGAAAAATATTATCGGGGATCCGGAAAAAAAGCGGAAATTCTCAAACCTTTTACGAGATGTACTTCCCTTTATTGAGGATTTTTCAGTCGAAAAATTCATGGACATTTCGCTGGTCCTCACGCTCCGCGAAAAATATTCAAACGAGCACAACCTCCCCTCACCCTCGCTTTCAGATGGAACATTGACAATATTTGCCCTCATCATTGCGCTCTATTTCGAAAAAAAACCATTAATCATCATCGAGGAACCCGTAAGCCACATCCACCCGTTTCTGGTTGCCCGCGTTATTTCCATGATGAAAGAGTCCTCAAAAAGAAAGCAGGTTATGATTACAACCCATACCACCGAAGTAGTAAAACATGCCTCTTTAGAGCATCTTCTTCTTGTTTCACGGGACTCGGAAGGATTCTCAGTTCTTTCCCGGCCCGCTGACAAGGAAGAGGTGCGGCTATTTCTGGAAAATGAGATCGGAATTGAGGAACTTTACGTCCAGAACCTGCTGGGAATGTAAGTATGAAAACCCGCATTTTTATCCTGGTTGAAGGCGAAGACGATGTCCGTTTTTTCGGGCGCATTATCAAACCATTATTGATCAACCGTTATGATGCAGTGGAGATTATCCCCTATGCAAGTATCAAACGCACAAAAGTGGATACTTTTTTAAAGAGCATCAGGCTCATGAATAGCGACTATATTTTTGTCGCAGATATTGACGCAGAACAATCTGTGCGGGACAAAAAACAGGTCCTCTACTCCCACTTCAGTCACATTGACGGAGGAAGTATCATCGTAGTGATTAAGGAGATTGAAAGCTGGTACTATGCCGGATTAACACATGACTCTGCACTGAGCCTCGGTGTTCCTGACCTTCCTTTGACCGATGATCTCATCAAGGAGGATTTTAATGGTCTCATCCCAAAAAAGTATGATTCCCGCATCGATTTTATGTTTGAAATCCTCAAGTACTTCTCCATTGATACGGCGAGGAAGAAAAACCATTCCTTCAGGTTTTTCCTTGAGCGGTATCATCTGGAAGATCCTGCAGGAGAGCATGCGAACCAATAAATTCCTGTTGTCTATCAGCGGGGTAAGTAAAGTATCGAAATGATTAATGCAAATCTCCACGCTATTCTGTACCAGTTTAAAAAAACATATGGAGGTTTGTTCATTTGATGGAAAAATATACCTGCGCTATATGTGGTCACATATATGACCCGAACAAGGGTGAACCTATGCAGAATATATGTTCCGGGAGAGAATTTTCTGACCTGCCTGATGACTGGCAGTGTCCGATCTGTGGCGCATCAAAGAAAAATTTCACAAAGGAGTAACCAGCTGATAGTATGGTATCACGAGAAATTATTCATGGGATCCACTGGGTTGGAGCAATTGATTTTGACCGGAGGATCTTTGACGAGCTGATTCCGCTCCCTCACGGTACGAGTTATAATTCGTATCTGGTTCAGGGAAGTGAGAAGACAGCACTGGTAGACACGGTCGATCCCACCAAGGAGTACGAACTGATCTCAAACCTTGTCAAGCTGAATGTCGACCGGATTGATTATGTAGTTGTCAACCATGCCGAACAGGATCATTCGGGTTCCCTGCCGATGGTTCTGGAATTTTTCCCCGACGCGCTTGTTGTGACTAATGAGAAGTGTAAAGACCTTCTTATCGCACATCTTCACCTGCCGGCAAACCGTTTCAGGGTAATAAGGGACAAAGAAACCCTGTCTCTTGGCGATCGCACCCTCGAATTTTTCCTCACTCCGTGGACACACTGGCCTGAGACCCAGATAACCTACCTGCGTGAGGACAGGATCCTGTTCCCCTGTGATCTCTTCGGGTCCCACATTGGAACAAGCGACCTCTATGTGACTGACGAATCTGAGATTTATCAATCTGCAAAGAGGTATTATGCCGAGATTATGATGCCGTTCCGCAACAGCATCAAAGGGTACGTTGAGATGGTAAAAGCACTCCCGCTTGCACTGATCGCTCCCAGCCATGGGCCCATCTACCGGAGACCGCAGTTCATTCTTGATGCATACGCTGACTGGGTATCAGACGCTGTTAAAAATGAAGTCGTAATAGCGTATGTCTCGATGCATGGAAGCACGCAGAAAATGGTGGAACATCTCACCGAAGCACTGATCGCACGGGGAATCACGGTAAAACCCTTCAACCTGACCCGAACTGATATCGGGGAGCTTGCAAAGTCCCTTGTGGATTCAGCAACAGTGGTTATTGCAACACCCACGGTACTTTTCGGTCCCCACCCGCAGGTCGTATATGCCACCTATCTTGCAAACCTGCTCAAACCCAAAGTCCGGTTTGCATCGGTAATCGGGTCCTATGGCTGGGGCGGGAAGACGGTTGAAACTATCGTAAAAATGCTTGACCATGTTAAAGTTGAGATCCTCGAACCTGTCATGGTTAAGGGTCTCCCGGATGAAACAACATTTCAGGCACTCAACCGGCTGGCGGACGATATCTTAAAGAAGCACCGGGAAAGTAATATCGTATAGGAAAGGAGGTTTTGGTATGACGAAAATGTTTGAAGTGTATAAATGTGAAGTGTGCGGGAATATAACAAAAGTGGTACATAATTCTGGCGGACTCCTTGTCTGTTGCGGGAAACCGATGATCCTGCAACAGGAAAAGACAGCTGATGCGGGAAAGGAGA
>DATMWO010000024.1:0-3137 GCA_035562475.1 Methanoregula sp. | reverse complement strand
GTCATATTCCGGCGACTACTTTCTTGTTGTATTGAACGTCCCCCGCCCCCCTTGTGCCAGCCCTGCCTCTTTTTGGGGTGGGGGCACCTGCGATTCATCGGTAGTACCGGTAGCCTCGCAATAAAGGCGCCATAGTGGCGGGGCGAAGCCCCGGGAGTATCCCGCGTTTTTGGTCCTTTGAACAGGAACACTATGCTGATTACATTTTTTCTCGACATTTCCTGTACGAGTTGGTGGTTCAAATAGCACTATACCCTTTTTGAAATTCAGGTCTGCTGATAACGGCCAGGATCGCGGGTCATGCATGCACTCATTCCAGGGTTCGCCGGTACGTTCCAATACCGAGGATAAACATTGCACCGGAAAATATCAGTAATGCAACAAGATCTGTCCAGATGACATCAAGACCCTGCCCGCGGAGAATAATACCCCGGAGTGCATCCACTCCGTAATATTCGGGATTGATTACCGTTATCCAGCGCAGCCAGTCAGGCATCCCTATTACCGGATAGAACGCTCCTGAAGTCATAAACAGGATAAGGTTAAGAAATGCAACTACTGAAGCATACTCCTGCTGGGCGGAGAACCGTGATGCGAACGATACCACCAGACTGGTAACACCGACACAAGCGATCAGGATCACAAGAATCACCAACAGGAGATTTTGCAGGCCCCGGATTACGATGCCGGTGATCAGGATATCAATCAGAAAAATGGTAAATCCCGCAATAAAAGCCCTCACGGTACCGCTGGAAATGATCCCGGCAATGATGCTTGTGCGCTGCACGGGGGTGACCAGGTAACCCTCGTGGATTCCCGCCTCGCGATCCTTGATCAGGGCGATCCCACCCCCGAACATCGTGGAGGTAAAAATTGCCATCATGATTACACCAACGCCAAAGAACTGCAGGTACGTGATATCCCCGTAAATTTTATAGACGATAACCGGATTATCTGCCCCGAGCAATGCAAGAACCCTGCGCACCGCCGATTCGACAAGAGGGGGGATTATCGTGTTTGAACTGTCAACATACAGCCGGACTGCATGATCATTGGATATTGCAGAAGGAAAAACGACCACTGCAGACAGTTTTCCTTTAGCAAGATCCTCCCTGGCCGTAGTTTCATCATTGTACACCGTGACATCCAGCAGTTTTTCAGCATCTTTCTGGGGGATATGATTGAGCAATACCACCGCCTGGGTAAACAGCTGGGTATCCTCATAGGGCGGCATTTCCTGGACAGCTCCTACAGGGATGTGACTGATGGTCCCGCCAAATGCATTGCCAAAGATGACCAGGTACATGATAGGCATCATCAGGGTCATGATGACCACAAACGGGTTACTCAAAAATTTCCTGAAATCCCGTTTGAAGATTGCGACCGCGCCCCGGATCATGATGCTCGTCCCCGGTCTGGAGGTTTTTGCCGGTGATTTCCCCCATCGTCCAGTTTTTTACCGGTGAGATGGATGAATACATCTTCCAGTGACGGAGACCGTATCGATATGGATGTCATCGGGGTGGAAAATTTTTCAAATACCGTGATAATTTCAGGTAATAACCTGCTCCCGTTTTTTGCAGAAATGATGAGTTTTTGGTCCTTGATCTCAACGGCATTGATTTGGGTATTCTGTCGCAGAACCGGAAGCATTTTCTCATCAATAGCATCAAAACCAATCTCAATCAGGTCCCCGGCGGGAATCAGTTGTTTCAGGTTTTCCAATACATCAAGTGCTATAAGCCGTCCTTTATCCACAAAGGCGATGCGATTACAGAGCTTTTCTGCTTCGTCCATGTAGTGTGTGGTGAGGATGATGGTTGTCTTTTCATCATTCAGTTTTGAAATCTGCTGCCAGACTTCGTGCCGGGCTTCGGGGTCGAGTCCGATGGTCGGTTCATCGAGAAAGAGGATGAGGGGGTGATGAATAAAAGCGCGGACAATTTCAAGCTTCCGTCGCATACCCCCGGAAAATGTCTGGACTTTCATGTGGGCACGGTCGGTCAGGTCAGCCATCGCAAGGAGCTCCCCGATCCTCCTGTCGAGGATGTTTTCGTCAACGTTTACGAGTGTTCCGTAAAATTCAAGGTTGTCGTATGCGGTAAGTTCAACGTCAAGCGTGCTGTTCTGCGGGCAGACCCCGATGATACTCCGGATCTTTTCCGGGTTCTGGATAATATCATAGCTGTCAACGCATGCAGTGCCGCTTGTCGGGCGGAGCAGGGTAGTCAGCACCCGGATAAGCGTACTCTTTCCCGCACCGTTTGGACCCAGAAGACCGAAGATCTCTCCTCTCCTGACTTCAAGGGTGATATTGTCGACAGCAGTTACCGTACGATTCTTTTCGCGAAAGATTTTTGAAAGGTGGTCAGTCCGGATAATGCTGGAAGAATCGGGGAGAGTGCTGCAGCTGGCGAGGGGGATTACCGGATCCAGGTCGGGACCCTTCTGGCTCACTGCAGGGGGACTCATATCGGACTAATCTGATGGTTCGTTTCGGCACTACTAAAATCTCTGCTTTTTTCGGTTCCGGAGAATTACTTTCCAGGATATTCAATAAAGGGTAATGTACCAATTCAGGCCCTAAAATTTTTTATTTTTACGAGATAATTTTGTGACTTAATCTGAAATAAAAAAAGTGATCAGACCTTTCGTACATCAATTTTTCGTGTGATGGAACCTGTACACAGGTTTATCGCATTATGGGGGTCGCCACAGCGGCGGGGGCAGAGGCACAGCCGAAGCCCCCAGGAGCGTGATAACACTGTATTGGAAGATAATTTTCAGAGGATTTTACGAAAAAATCAGGGGCTGAAATAAAACTTTACCCGAAATGAAAAAGGACTGGCACGAGGAAGGAGGAGACGGTGAGTAAGGACTACCCTTGGGCTGAAAGAAGCTGTTATAAAAGTGTACCTGGTCTGGAGTATTCGCATGGACGGAGCACAGGGGGGAAGGGTGAAATCCCCCTCCGGGCGTTCAGCCTGGATAGAGCATTTCCTGGGAAGAATGTGGTTATTCAACTATGATACGGGAATTGTGAACGCGCTCTTCATCACTATGATGAGTGCCGCTGCCCCCCCGAAAGGGCGCCCCCGCTGCGGATCAATGCCAAAATTTTAAAAAAAAATCCCTGC
>DATMWO010000023.1:0-3655 GCA_035562475.1 Methanoregula sp. | reverse complement strand
GATATCCACAGTGAGCCTTATCGTTGAACAATAAAGGAGGGTTATTTTTTACCGTGCATCGCAAGCAACGGTGTATTTAGAGAAAATACCAAAAAAATTACTTTTTATCCTTGCCGGCCTTTGCGTGAGCGCCGCCCTTCTTCTCTTCAGCCTTGGGCGCTGCTGCTCCCTTTGCGGGTTCTGCACCCTTGGCTGCTGCGGCAGCTGCTCCCTTGCCTGTTGCTCCTGCCTTGCCACCCTTGGCCGGTGCTTCGGCTCCCTTGGCGGGTTCTGCTGCTGTCTCTTCTACCACAGGCGCTGCAACAACCTTCTCACCGACAAGCTTCGGTGCCGCAACTATCCTGCCACTGACCTTGATCTCACTTACTTTCAGGTGGGAAGGTGTGGGGAGCTTGTGGCCACCGTGATTAAGGGCATCTTTTATCTTTTCCAGATATTGCGGGGTGGAGTAGACCGTCAGGATTTTCTGGTTTGCATCCACGCGTGCTGCAGTACCGACTGCTTTGCCGAATGCAAGACGCATCCCTTCCGAGACACGGTCGGCGCCGGCACCGGTTGCCTGTTTGTTCTCGCGCAGGACGTGGTGCGGGAAGATGCGGACCTTGAAATGGAAATTTGACCTGCCAACATCTTTCATCAAACGGCGGTTTACCGTAATACGGGCTGCCTCCAATGCGCTGTGCCGGATCTGGCATGCCTCTTCAACAACCAGATCTACTTCTGTCGGGAATTCCTGAGAGAGGTTTCCCATCTCAAACTGTACAATCTTGCTTCCCGGAACACCACCCATATATTCTCGTCGCGTATAGGCTTTCTTTGAAATGTTCCTGTACATCTTTGCCGGTTTTCTAACCATCGCGTCCTACTCCTGTGAAATATTGTTAAAAGCGGGCATTAATACGCAGATATAACCAGATATTCTTGCCGGTACGCTTCACAAACTGCTTTTATAAAATGGAGATGGGGCGTATTAAACCTTACGAGAAGCTGCACTTTGGCTGGTTGATAAGATCAAGGACATAGCGCCGGATTTTGGCAAACTCTACGCTGGTCCGGTCCCGTGGGCGCTCAAGTTCAATCGGCAGGACCTCGCAGACATGACCGGGGCGCGGCGTAAGAACAACAATCCTGTCTGCAAGGAAGACGGCTTCATCAACACTGTGCGTCACAAACAGGATCGTCTTTCTCGTTTTACCCCAGATTTCAAGCAGATCGTGCTGAAGGCGGTTCCGTGTCTGGGCATCCAGGGCACCAAACGGTTCATCCATCAAGAGAACGCTCGGGTCTACCGCAAGCGCTCGCACAACGGCAACACGCTGTCGCATACCACCGGAAAGCTCATAGGGATAACTACTGCCAAATCCGGAGAGACCGGCAAGTTCAAGGTACTCCAGCGCAACCTTTTCCCTTTGCTCCTTTCCGACGCCTCGCAGTTCAAGCCCGAACACGATATTTTCATTAACGGTACGCCACGGGTAGAGTGAATAGTCCTGGAAGATCATTCCCAGTTTCGGGTTGGGGCGATCAATCTGTACATCATCAATCAGGACTTTTCCGGTTGTCGGATTTTCAAGCCCGGCAACGATACGGAGGAGCGTAGTTTTACCGCACCCGCTGGGCCCGAGGATACAGATGAATTCGCCGTCATTGATCCTGACGTTGATGTCCGTTAATGAATCGACCGTTTCCTTCCCGTTTTTGGCAAACTGTTTTGAAAGGTGGTCAATGATCAGGGTCATCGCTCAAGCTCCCGCCATTTAAACGAACGCCGGTCAACAAACTTGAATCCATAATCAATAACGATCCCGATAAGTCCGATTACAATTATACCGGCAATAATTACCTCAACCTGCCCCCAGTTGTAGGATGACATAATCAGGTACCCGATACCGGAATTTGTACCAGGCATCATCTCCGCAGCAACCACGCACATCCACGCGATACCAAAACCAACCCGCATACCGGTCCAGATAGTTGGTGCGGCTCCTGGCAGAATTACCTGGGAAAGGACCTGCCGCTCACGTGCCCCAAGAATCTCCGCTGCTTCAACCCATGTCTTTTTTATTCCTCTTACACCGTCGAGCGTGTTGAGAAGGATCGGAAAGAATGCACCCAGCCCGATGATAAAAACCATGGATACAAGACCGATCTTGAACCACGCAAGCGCAAGGGGCACCCAGGCAAGCGGTGGAATGGGACGGAGCAGTTGCATGACCGGATCGAAGAGCTCAAAAATAGTCTCTGACCGGCCCATGCCAATACCAAGAGGGATGGCAAGCGCTGCAGCCACAAGAAATCCGAGAATAACACGTCCGAGGCTGATCATCGCGTTGTCAAAGAGACTTCCGTTCCCCAGAATATCCCTGAATGGATGGAGCAGAACTTCAAGCACGGATTCGATGCTGGGGAGAATGAAGGGGTTATTCAGCACGATTGACAATATTTCCCATCCGACAATGATCGCTACCGGAAGGAGAAACCGTAAAAACCATTTTTTCCACAGCGGATTTTTGAAAAGAATACGGTACATGGAGACCTGGTTCCTGTATTATTGTAGGTATTCTGTATGAAAAAGGTGTAGGGGAATACCACTCCCCACACAGGGATCAGGAGGTTTCCTTGTAAGTAATATTACTGTCTTTCAGTGCATACTGGAGCATAACGTCCTGAATCGATCCTTTACCGGGAGCGGCAATCTTTAACGGTTTACCTTCTGCAGACCGTACCTGTGCCCAGGTGACAAAACTCTTCCAGTCCGAAACCGGGGCATTTACATCAACAACAAGTCCTGATCCCTCGGTATTAACGGGGTGGATAATCTTGACCGGGGTTCCCTTATCGATTGCAGCGACCGTTGGGGGTACACCGACATATCCCATCTGAACAATATCGGTTGATGCCATCTGCATAACCTGGGGGCCGGCATCCCCGCCAACCAGTTTGATTTCTGCTACGGGTACACCATTGACAATAAGGTCAGCTACGTCAGGACGGGCCTGGGACATGTCACGCGGTTTAAGGGTTACACCATAGGTGTCATTGAAGTACTGCCATTTCTTCAGCGCGATGTGAAGAGCTGCAGAGTGCATATCTCCGTTCAGGTACCCGATGGTGATCGGTTTGGTTGCCTTGGGAGGAGTCTTTATCTGGCCCGCTGCAAGCTGCTGTTTTGCAGCCTCGTAGGGTCCGAATGCAAACAATTTTGCATCGAGCTTATCTGCACTTGTGTTTTTTAATTCGCCGGTAATATAGCCAAGCTCAATTTCCGTGTTGACAAATTTCTTTGTTCCGGCTATCCATTCAGGAGAGGGTACATTTGTGTATTTTACGGTGGGGAACGCATCATTCAGCACATCAACGGATGAAACCGTGACATTGCCATAGGTGAAATTACCTTTACCGACAAGGAAATCCGCTTCAATTTCAGCAGCTTCGGCCGGGTGCTCATTAATCCATGTACTTGAAGCCTGGGTGAGCGCACTCATTGCAGTGACCAGGTCGGGGTTCTGCGCAAGGAGATCATCGCGGGCAAAGAGAATACAACAGGGGTGATTAATGTTGCTTCCAGCCGGTGGCAGCTGGCCTGAGTACACTACTACTTTGGCAATCCTGCTCTCAGTGCCGATCGAGACAAACGGCTGCCATGCAATATACC
>DATMWO010000022.1:0-2678 GCA_035562475.1 Methanoregula sp. | reverse complement strand
TGCCAGAACTGCCAGTTCCCGGGTTGCTATCGTACCGCCGATATGGATCTCTTCTCCCATCACCATTTCCCACAGGGTGCCGACGGGCCCCGCGTAGGCTTCGCTGACTTCTGCTATGCTGATATCAATGTGCTTTTTCATGATCGAATCTCTCCCTGACCCTGCAATTGGGGTCATCTGCCATAAGGTCCCCGGTGGTATAGAATGCCGTAGCCCGGCACCCCCAGCAGACAGGATGGTTTTTGCAGCTGCTGCACCCGTCTCCGCTTCCCTCAGCCCGGAGCGGGAGAAAGAGCAACTCGCTCCGGTGTTGGCTGATAATCTCTGCAAAGGGCAGGTGATGGATGTTCCCGAATCCCTTCCTGATGACAGAACACGGGGTTACATCCCCGTCAACCGTGATGCAGACGGTCCCGCCGCAGTAATACTTGTTCACGTCCATCGAGCTCATCGAGAGATCCGATCCGGGATAGTTGATCGAGTCCCGGACACGGATGGCATGCCGGATCTGGGGTCCTGACGGTACCCATTCCATGTGCTCTTTACCCAGCCCCGCCATACAGATCTGGGTCAGGCACGTCCTGATCCCCTTATCCGAGAAGAACCGGATGGTGCGTTCCACATCCTTACCCGCAAGCGGGCGGGTGAACGTGATACAGTTAATGATCTCCCGGGATTGTTTTCCGGCCCTGATAAGATTCTCTACACATGTCAGAATTGACAGGATTTTGGTCCCGGGGTCTCCGGTATGAAGTACCTGGTAGATCTCTTCATCAAGGCTGTCGAGGTGGACACTGACAAAACCCCCTTTTGTTACCTCGGCAACCTGCTGGGCAACCCGGGGATCCGCAAGAGGGATACCGCTCGTCCAGATATTGTTGATGAGCCCAAGATCCTGTGCAGCACACGCGAGCTCGTACCAGTCTTTCCGCATGAGCGGGTCTCCGCCGAGCCAGTCGATTGCCCGGACTCCCGCTTCCTTTACCTCGCGCAGAATGCGGTGTATACACTCCACCGTGAGTTCAGCAGAGAGGGGATTTTTTACTGATGCATAACAGTACCTGCAGCCGCCCGCACAGGAAAGGCAGGATTCGATTTGCACTGCATAGACCAGGTTTTTTTCAAAAAACCTGATGACTTCTGTATGGTCAGGATGAAAACACCCGTGGGTGAAGACCGCACCGGGATCTCCCGGGATCGGTGTGCCGCTCACGAATGCTGGTTCCGCTTGTTCTTTTACCGGTGTCGGGGACTGAACTTCCATCACCTCTCACTGCCCGAAAATGCCGATCGATGCCAGCGGGATGATCAGCATCAGGACTGCCCACAAAAACCCTGCCCGGGTGACACTGAATCCCCGGATATCTTTCACGTAGCGCTCGGCTATGGCGATTACCATGAGGATAAGGATCATCGCATTGAAGATCGTAGTCGAGTATTCGTGCTCTACCGGGAGGTAGGTGAGGTAGGGGGCGGAATGGGTCCACCGTATCATGAAAAAAATCAGGGGCATATGAACGATGCCGAGATATGTCAGGACCGGCAGGTGGATCTTCAGCCAGAATCCCGATTTCGGACCAGGAGTGATAATTGGACTCTTCAACCTCCATTCCCCTGCCACCACGATGAGAAGGAGCCCCAGCAATGCCAGTTCGATGAGCGTGGCGGTCATCCCTGACCAGTACGCAAGTTCAGTCGGAATAGTAATAAAGGAGGCGATCATTGAGATGATCCATGAGGATACCGATGGCCGGTAATACGCAATCCCGACCGTGATAAGGATAAGGGCAAACGCAAAGTTGTGAGCCCAGCGGGCATCTGCCTCATACAGGTGGAAGGCAGGGCCGAGCCAGAACAACAGCCATGCCACACCCAGCAGGAAAATACCGGCCCCTGTTGTCATCCACGGCCCGGGTTCGAATTTCATGGAAGGGAAGTCCTCATCATGACGGATAAATATTTGGATATTGCCCCATGACGCAACCATATATACCACGCATCTCCATTATCACACCGGTGCTGAACGAGGAGGACATGCTCACTTCCTTCCTCGATCACCTTGCGCTGCTGCAGGGACCATTTGAACTCCTCATCGTTGATGGGAACAGTTCTGATGCAACCCGTGCCCGCATTCAGCAGTATGCCTCACCCTTCCCCGTACCGCTGCACCTTCTTTCTGCACCGGCAGGCCGGAGCGGCCAGATGAACACCGGTGCGGCAGCGGCACAGGGAGAGATCCTGCTCTTTCTTCACGTTGACTGCAGGATCCCTGAAGATTCCCTGCAGGTTATTACCCATGCATGCGCAGAGAATGGTGTCTGTGGGGGAGCGTTCATCCACAGTTTCGGGGAACCGGGTCTCTTCAACGCGGTCATCGGACTTCTTGTTAATAAGTGGACAAAATATACCCAGACTTTTTTTGGGGATTTTGGCATTTTTGTACAGCGGGATGTTTTTTTTCAGGCAGGCGGGTTTGAGCTCATCCCGTTCTGTGAGGACCTGGAATTCTGCCGCTCTGTCCGGAGGTACGGCCGGATGAAGCAGATCAACCGGGTCATCAGGAGTTCTCCACGCCGGTTCCAGCGTATCGGGAGAGTGAAACTGACCGTGGTGTACCTGCTTGCAATTGTCCTGAATATGGCCGGGATACGACCGTTATTCCTCAAACGCTCTATCGT
>DATMWO010000021.1:0-2354 GCA_035562475.1 Methanoregula sp. | reverse complement strand
TTCTATTTCACCGTCCGGAATAATCCAAACTTTTATTGTCGCATGAGTGGTTTATTCTGTTTATTACGATTGTGCGTTACAGGTGAGAGATTTTAACGGAACAGGGATCATATGACCGATAAGAGTTTTTTCAACATAAGAGGGCGTTCATTCTTTTTCTCTCTTCTTATCGCAATGTTAGTTCTGGTCATCATTGTGTTGGGCCTTCATTCAGTGAATGACTACAACAACACAAAACAAATGTTTGAAAAAAATTCCAGGCACCTCAAAGCACAGACAGAACAGGATATTCTTATCACGATCAAGCTGACCGATCAAAGCTACGATTTGTATGACAGCAGCTTAAACGAGCAGATGCACAGTGGGTTTAAGGTAGTGCTGGCGGAGTACGAGCGTTCCGGGCGTGACCCATCAGCAATGAATCTGACTGGAATAAAAAAAGAACTGGGAGATCAGTTTGATGTATATATCATCAATGAATCCGGGATCATCGAATTCACCACTTACGAACCTGAACTGGGACTGGACTTTAAAACAGTTCCGTATTTTTTTGCATACCTGACCAGGATCAGAAATTCTGAAGGTTTCTTTCCCGATCGTATTGTTGGGGAGCAGAAGGGTGGAGGCAAACTCCGCAAATTTGCCTACATGCCCACACCAGATCACAGGTATGTACTCGAACTGGGATTTGCGAAATCTACGTTTCAATCCGAGTTATCAGTTGTCGATTACAGAGAGGCTATTGATCTGATCGCCTCATCCAATCCGTATATTGAGCGTATCCGTATCTTCAATACAATGGGAAAAATTGTTGACAATACATCAGAGGTTGTGGATGACCCTACCAAGGTTATCCTAGAGAAGGTAATTCAGCAACGTAAGGATATGACCATTACCATACCAGAGAACAGACAATCTGTCAAATACCTCTTTTTAGACTTGAAGAAAGAACAATATGGTTCAGATGCGAGCCGGATTGTAGAGATCACCTATAATGATGCAATTCTCGAAAGAGCATATGAGGGGCATATTCAAGATCTCCTGTTTATCGCTGTTCTAACATTAGTTATCGGTATTTGTATAGCCTTTTTGCTATCATGGTATCTTTCAAAACCAATCTCCCAAATTGTGAAAGATATTAACCGGATTTCTGGCGGTGACCTTGACTGGAAGATCTCGCCAACCAATGTGGCAGAATTTCACGAGCTGGAAAATAGTATCAACACGATGGTCGCATCGCTCAGTGATTCCATAAAAGAAGTCAAGGAAGGTGAAATTCTCCGCCGTGAAATGATCGAACAACTGCCTGTTGCTGTCTTCATGAAAAGTGTGAAGGATCGCAAATATCTATTCTGGAATAAAGCGAGTGAACAGATTTTTAACCTGCGTGCGACTGAAGTGATTGGAAGGACAGATCTCGAACTGTTTTCACAAAAAATGGTCTCCACGATTGAAAAAGAGGATAGTGAGGCACGTCTCAATCAGCTTTCGATAAGTAATAAAAAAATTACCGACAAAGTCCGGGGCCAGCGTATCATCCATATGATCATTGTCCCGATATTTGATTCGACTAATTCACTCCAGTATATTCTCGGGATTGGTGAAGACGTGACCGAAGAAACGCTCTCCATGAAAATCGATCTCCTTTTCAGTATTACCCGACGTGATATTCTTGATCAGCTTTCAAATATTGTGAATTACCTTGAGCGTGCACAGCTCAAGACCACTCGCGAGGCGATGCAGACATTTTTTGATAAGACCCTGCAATCGATCGAGTCTATCCGGAACCAGATGTCATTTGTCAGGTCGCTCCAGGAGATCGGGATTACATCTCCAATCTGGCAACCGGTTAAAAAGGTGTTTTGGGAAGCTGTCATGCTGTTTCCTTCCAGCACCCTTGATATCCGGGCGGATATGGATGATATCGAGCTGTATGCAGATCCTCTCCTCCCCCGGGTTTTTTATAATCTCCTGTCAAATTCGATTCACCATGGGGATTACCAGCTGACAAAAATCCGGCTTTATGCACAAGAAACAGGGGAATCCCTCCTCCTGATCTATGAAGATAATGGCAAGGGAATTCCCCTCGATGAAAAAGAAAAAATATTCGAATTCGGTTTTGGTACCGGAACTGGTTTTGGCTTGTTCCTGATTCGTGAGCTCCTGGGATATACCGGAATTACCATTCATGAAACAGGTGAACCGGGGAAGGGTGCGAAGTTTGAGATCGTGATACCCAAGGGGAAATTCAGGATAGTAAAGTGAGGATACCCTCATATTTTACAGACAGGGAACGTTTCTTGTGCCGTGATGATGGTATCGATGCCGGTTCAAGGATAAAATATCCTGGATAC
>DATMWO010000020.1:0-5659 GCA_035562475.1 Methanoregula sp. | reverse complement strand
GTTTTATAGAAAGACTCGATCGTAACTTCGGCAGATCGTGTACCGCTTTTCACAGAAAGTCCGACTGCATATGCAGATTCGGGATTGTCTATTCCGGCCAGCAGAAGCTCTCCGGTTGCCCGTTCAACCTGGAATTTTGTCCGGCTGTTCGGGTAGACCACGATATCGAATAAGGGTATGACAATTTTTTCCCGTGTTTCATCAGTGTGTGCTGATTCCATAGTTTCCTCAATAATTTAGTTCGAATTTACCTAACTAAAGTGCAGGACAAAAAAATTACCTGACTTTCTGCAGGATCCCAATCAGGAGATCCATCTCGTGTTCATCCAGCGAATGCAGCATCTGTTCAATCACCCTGTGCAGGGCATAACGTTCAGCGTGTGCAATTTTCTTTCCTTTATCAGTCAGGCGGATGTACACGATCCTCCCGTCGTCCGGACACTGTTCGCGGTACACGCACTCCATCCGGACAAATTTGTTGATCATCTCGGTGATCGTGGGCTTTGAGTTCCTCGTGATCTCAGCTAACCGGCTGAAGGTGACTTCCCCCTGTTCATCGATGGTCTTCAGATAGGCGATCTGTCTGACCGTCATATCCGATAACCCGCATTCGGAGAAGACTGAGCAGGAGCATTCGTTTTTGACCCTGATCAGGTTTTCGAAGACTTCACACAGGTGCTCCTCTCTGTCTCTCATACTCCGATCTCTCGTTAGTTAGGTTTTACCTAATAATAAAGATGATGATCAGGTACCTCTTCCCAAGGTAATCAGAGCAGAGGAATGTTGCAAAAAATATTTTTCACCAAAAATTATATTTAATGGATTTTACTAGTACTGGCGTGGTGAAGTATGGATACGTTTGAAAAAACCATGGAAAGTGTTTCGAAAAAGACTCCCAAAGAACAGGCAGATCTCATTGCGGATTTCAAATCCAAATGTCCCTGCCCTACATGCCCGACGTACAATAACTGTGCATCAAAAGCGGGAGAGAAACTTTTCTGTATCAATGGCAAGAGCTTTATGTGCATCAGTGATGACAAGGGTTGTGCCTGTCCCCAGTGCCCGATTGGAAAAGAAGTAGGCCTGAAATATAAGAAGTTCTGTCTCAAGGGTTCTGAGATGGCCCAGCGGTATGAGAACACTCTCTGGGGGACATCACTCAACAGGTAATCCAATTTTTTCTCAGATATTCATCAGCTCTGGAGTGCGATTATGTACTCCAGCAGCTGCACAGTAAGACGGTCCGCTTTTTTGAATCAAGTATATTTTCCAGCTATGAAGTATTGATGAAAGGGCAGAGGAAAAATGTTATAATACCAGAAAAAAGTCTTCTACAAAAAAATATATCAGCAGGTATCACAATGAACGTTGTGGTGCATAATGGATAAGTTCGAACAGATGGCCGAAATGTGGCAAAAGATGACTCCGGAAGAGCAGAGAATAGGTTTGGAAATCGAAAAAGGGAAATGTATCTGCCCAAAATGTCCGACCTACACCACCTGTGCAAACAATGCCAAAGAACTCCTTTTCTGTGCAACCGGGAAGAGCTTCATGTGTATCTCTGAAGAGAAAAGCTGCAACTGCCCGACTTGCGCTGTCACGCCTGAATATGGCATGAAATACAAAAAGTTCTGCCTCCGGGGTTCCGAAATGGCCCAGCGGTACGAGGACACCCTCTGGGGGACATCACTCAACAGGTAACATTTGCTTCTGGAAACAGACTAACCCCAACTAGTAATCATTCCCGGACGTCTGCAACCGTACAGGTACCATCCCCTTTTTTTACATTTCTGTTTTTTTGTGGTGCAGATTTTTTTATCCTCATCTCCTAGAACATCGGGATGATGTCTGAGAGAGGGAGATTTCAAAATCACTCCAGGGAATAAGGGTCTTGCTGTCACCGGATCAATGGAAACCTGGTCGTTTGGTCTGCACAACATCTCCAAGGAATGCATCTCCCCAACGAGGAACCATTAAACACTCCCCTCAACAAACCTTATGCCGGAGAGAAAATCATGGATAAAATCACGCTCGGCGCAATGCCTTTCATGAGTGTTATGCCGACCCTGCTTGTCGGTGCAAACGTCAGAGGAAAACCAAACTATATGACCGCTGCCTGGGCTACGGTGGCCTGTATGGCGCCGGCAATGGTCTGTGTTGCGATCAACAGGATGCGGTATA
Source organism: Methanoregula sp. (assembly GCA_035562475.1). Classification (GTDB taxonomy): domain Archaea; phylum Halobacteriota; class Methanomicrobia; order Methanomicrobiales; family Methanospirillaceae; genus Methanoregula. The sequence goes on along the minus strand of DATMWO010000020.1, from coordinate 3,478 downwards.
CTGCGAAAGGGATAGAGGAGAACAAGACCTTCAGCCTGAACGTCCCTTCCGCAAACCAGGTAGTTGAGACCGATCATTGCGGTCTTGTCTCCGGTTCGCAGGAAGACAAGTCAAAGGTCTTCCGGTCGTTTTACGGAAAACTCAAAACTGCTCCCCTTGCGGAGGAGTGCCCGATAAATATCGAGTGCAGACTCTTCAAATCGGTTGACTGCGGGAGCCACCTGCTGTATATTGGTGAGGTTGTGGAGATCCATGCCGACACGGCATGCGTGACAGATGGGAAGCCGGATATTACGAAGATCAACCCCATCGTGTATGCCCAGTTAACCTATTTCGACGTTGGGAAACAGATTGACCGGGCATTTTCGGCCGGGAAAAAATACACGAGGTAATAATTCCGTGACATTTCCTGGGATTTTTTTAGGAACAGAAAACCACCAAAAGCATGTCTTGGGGATAGGAACTTCATGGATGACCTGACAACAGAAGACGAACCCTGTGAGCAGTGCGGGCTCTGCTGCCGGATCTTCGGTCCTGGTATCACACCGACCGCAGCGAATGTGTATATCTGGATGGAACAGGAGCGGACTGATATCCTGCGCTGGTTTGTCGCGTTCATGGAAAACAGCCCGCCATTACAGTGTACCGATCTCGTACCTGAAGATCTCGGGAATATTGTGTCTGTTGAGATGCGGAACCCGGACACGGGAGAGTACATCACGGTCTGCCCGTTCCTGCGCCGCGTAACAAAAGAGCGGTATCTTTGCGGGATTCACCAGGTAAAACCCGATATGTGCTGCACCTACCAGCCATGGATCTGGGGAGAGACCTACTTCAACCGGTGCAAGGCTTTGGTCAAAACAGACCGGAACCGCAGATGTCCGCTCTGATACGGAAGCGTTCTCCTGCAGGCCCGATGATGGGGTTAAAGCTATTGTGCTTATAGCGTTGGGATGCGACGGGTGAGTTCAGCCCAGTCACTACCGGTCGATGGTTGCAACAAGTCCCTCCTTTCCCTGTGCAGATATAATGGTAACTGTTCGATTTTTCACTCTCGCTTCATTCTCTTCGATTCTCGCTTTGACGATCTTTTTTACCAGCGATGCAGGAAGTGGATTTTTTGCCGGGAAATGAATAGTTGTCCCGGAAGTATCCCATGGCTTCAGCTCGCTGGTGAAGACTTCCATGATCGGTTTACTAACAACATAAAAACTGCAGTGGTTCCGGAATGCGGCAAAGAACACTAAAGGCCCGTGATATTTGAACATCGGGATCTGGAAGCTGATGCCTTCTTCAGCTTTTGGCGCAGCTGACCGGATTGCCTTCCGGAGTTTTTCAAGAACCGGCCGCACCTCGTCGGGAACTGCAGCAAGGTACTCATCAACGTTTTTTGCTGGTTTTTGGGGGTGATCTTTTTTCATGCTTTTTTCCAGATCCCTCTGTCACTCTCTCTACATCCCCTGACTTGCATGTGTGACACATCGATATCTTTCCCGTGCTCTCATAGACATGGCCACACTGATTGCACCGGTACTTGTACCAGACAAGTTCATCGATGGTAAAGTTTGAACAACCACAAATATAACACATACTCCGTTACCTCACCTACCATCATTTGGCTGTAACCAGAAAAACGTTACCCTGCAGCACTCAAATGTCTCGCTTACAATGAGTCCCGGCTGAAAAAAAGTACCCGCACCGAAATATTTAGGTATACTGGATAAACTCTCATTATGAAGAATCGTCTCCTCTCGATTTTACTCATCTTTGCCATCCTTATCTTCATCGCAGGTTGTATTGACCCGCTCATCCAGGAACCGCCCATTCAGGAACCGTCTGTTTCGGTGAGTGAAATGACCGTGTCGGATATTTCATTAGAGACAATAAAGGTTAATACGACCATTATCATCTTCAATCCCAATTCTATAGACGCCAAACTTACAAAGGTGGCCGTTGATCTCTATTACCTCGATAATGCCCAAAACTACCTTGGCCACAGTGAACAATCCACCATTGACGTAATAAAAAATGGCAACACAACGGTAGACCTGCCCGTAACCATAGGAAATGTCAAGGCACTTAAAGCACTGGGATCCCTGATACAGAAAGGAGCTATTACGCTCTATGTCAACGGATCAGCGCGTATTGATATAAATGGGAAATCGTTTGAAAAGCCGTTTGAACAGAGTAAAGAGTTCCGGGCTCGTGATTTTGAATCCCTCCTTCCCATAACCGCCATTCCGGGAACCTCGGTCAACGTAACGGAAAAGTTACAGCAACTCAAAGGATTGCTGGATGCGGTGAGGGGATGACAATCACCACGGGGGGAAATGTCCTGCATCCGTTGGAACCTGCTCTCCTCACCACCAGTTCCCTGGCGGATTCTCATTAAAATAACAGTTCCCGGGTTGGTGGCACCGGTGACGGGAATCATTCACCAGGGGGGCTAAAGTTCTGCCGGAGAAAATGTGGACCCGAGGAGGTTTAAGGTGACAGCTGAGATCAAATTTCCTCTCGGTTTGTTGTTTTCACCCGCTCTACCCTCACACCTTCTGCTGCATCGATGCCACTTCGCCTTCAAGCGTCGTCTTCAGCTTGTCCACCGCTTCGTTGAGATCATTGGTCGTAGTGATAATGAAGGAATTATCACTCTTCTTGTCATGATAATTGACCGTAAACTCGATCTGCCCGTCTTTTCCCTTCTTTGGCTCGATGATTAGCTGTGCCATAGCTACTTAGAATACCTCAGATCTTATCGTTTTTCTTATCACGTTTTCATCCGATTACTCCTCACGGGTACCGCAGATACCCTGAGGCTTTTCCAGGGTCAGGGAGAAGGAAAAACGAGTCCCGGAAAATTCCTTTACGGTAAAACCGGTAGATCCGGCCAGCCGGGTGGCCGTGCTGCGGGTCGGGAAATGGGGACCCTTATGGTTTCCTCGATAGGCAGGATACCCCCGGGTTTAAGTGCTTCAAAGATCTCCCGTAATGCCGCTTCCCGGTCGCCCGGAAATGATGGAAAATGCAGAGCGGTTATCAGGAAGCTTCGGAGTAAAGATATTATTCTCTCATCGCCCTAGTAATTCCTGAGTGAAGAGTACCATGAAAACACCGGAGACAACAAAAACCGTGGAAGATACTGTTGAGAACCTGCAGATTTGCAAAAAGTACTGTGGTGCCTGTCCGACATACAAAGGGAACAGTTTATCAGAGTCCCTGCCGAATGCACTCTTCTGCGCACGGGGAAAATCATCAGTTTCTCCAAAAGTAAAAACAATCAAGTGCTTTTGTCCGGCATGTGAAGTTTTCACGAAAAACAAGCTCATCATCGGTTACTTCTGCGCTCAGTGATGAAGTCCAGCATTATTTTTCTTCCGGTTACCAGTGCAGGGAATATCAACCTGGCACGAGAGGACAGATACTCTTTTTTTGGCTCTATAGAGATGTTCAATAGAAAGCTGAACGCTCACGGGGGTTT
>DATMWO010000019.1:0-3684 GCA_035562475.1 Methanoregula sp. | reverse complement strand
GCTGCATATTGTGCGTTACAATGATCACCGTGTAATCCTTTTTGAGCATCTCTATGAGGTTCTCTATCTTTGCTGTTGCTATCGGATCAAGTGCCGAGCAGGGCTCGTCCATCAGGATCACTTCCGGCTCCACCGCGAGGGTACGGGCGATACAGAGCCGCTGCTGCTGACCTCCGGAGAGCCCCAGTGCTGATTCATTCAGGCGGTCTTTCACTTCATCCCAGAGTGCTGCGTGGTGCAGGCTCTGTTCAACGATCCTGTCGAGCTCCGCTTTGTCCTTCACCCCATGCACCCGGGGGCCGTATGCCACATTCTCGTAAATGGATTTAGGAAACGGATTTGGCTTCTGAAAAACCATCCCCACCTTCTTCCTGAGCATAACCACATCGGTTCCTGGTGCGTGGATGTTCTTTTCGTCGAGTGTGATCTCACCGGTAATTTTTACATGATCAATAAGATCGTTCAGCCGATTGAAACACCGGAGCAGGGTTGACTTCCCGCAGCCGGAGGGACCGATCAGGGCTGTCACCTTGTTCCTTGGGAACTTCATTGAAACGGATTCAAGTGCACGTTTCTCGTTATACCAGAGATTTACGTTATTTGTAGTAATAATTGCAGATTCAGACATAGTTCATCCCCGTGATTTATTCTGGAAATGAGTTCGAATGATAATTGCGATCGCATACATTCCTACGACAAGGGCTAAAAGCACGAGTGCGGTCCCATACTGGTTGGTCGATGCGCCGGGCACATTGGTTGCCAGGATGAAGAGATGGTAGGGCAGCGCCATGACCGGTTCGAATACTGAATCCGGAAGGAACCGTGACGAAAAGACGACTGCCGTGAACATGATTGGAGCGGTCTCTCCGGCAGCTCTTCCGATACAGAGGATCGCTCCTGTAACAATACCCGGGACTGCCGGTGGAATGACTACCTTACTGATTGTCTGCCAGCGGGTGGCGCCCAGTGCAAGACTCCCTTCCCGGAGTGACTGCGGGATATTTTTTAAGGATTCTTCGGTCGTACGGATAACCGTTGGTAAAATCATCAGTGCGAGGGTGATCTGCCCGGCAAGTAATGACACGCCGACCGTAAGGTAAAGAACAATAAAGGCAAACCCGAACAGTCCAAAGACGATAGAAGGGGTGCCGTTGAGCAGGTCAACACCGGTCCTGATGAGCCGGGTGATGCGTCCTTCCCGTGTGTATTCCACAAGGTAAATTGCAGCTCCGACCCCGAGGGGAAGGGCAATGAGAATAGCACCGGCAACCAGGTACAGCGTACCGACAATTGCTGGGTAGATACCCCCATCACGCCCCAGATCTTTTGGTGGCTGGGTCAGGAATTCCCAGGAGATTGCAGGAAACCCGTTAATGATGATATACCCGAGAATAATGACGAGGATTGCGAGAACGATGAATGCCGCTGCACCAATAAAACCAAACGAGATCTTCTCGATGTGCATCCTTGAGAGCCGGTCCTTCCCGAAATACCATGCACCCAGTACGAGGAGTATCGCTGCAGCGATATACCAGGGTGCGGCGATGAACAGGAACACGACCAGGGCAGCAACCAGGATCGCCTTTGCGATCCGTTTGAACGGCTCCTGCACGGAAGCCGGGATCAAGGGTTTGCGGTCTGAATGTGCAAACTGACCCTCCTTCAGATGACGCAAAATCGCAACTGCTGATAAATTGATGATGAGGGTAATGATGAGCAGGACGACTGCAATACCGAACAAGGCACTGTAGTGCTCACTGCCAACAGATACCTCGCCCATTTCAATACCCAGAGTTGCGGTAAGGGTCCGTATGGGAGAGAGCACATTCCAGATGGGATCCGGGATGACCGCCGCGTTACCGGCAACCATCATGACAGCCATGGTCTCACCGATTGCCCTGCCGATACCAAGGATAATTGCTGCGGCGATACCGGAAAGGGCTGCCGGCACAATAACCTTGCTAATCGTCTGCCACCGGGTTGCCCCAATAGCGAGTGACCCCTCCTTAAACTCGCGGGGAACGGCACTGATGGCATCCTCAGAAACACTGATAATGGTGGGCAGGGCCATGATGCCAAGAAGGATCGAGGCAGCAAGCCAGGTCTCACCGGTTGGGACATCAAAAGCAACGCGAATAAAGTCGGTCAGCACAATCAGGCCAAAGAACCCGTAGACTACGGAGGGGATACCTGCGAGGAGTTCGATGGCCGGTTTGAGCACGTTTTTTACCCGCGGAGATGCGAGTTCCGAGACGTAAATTGCACAGCCGATGGAAAGCGGGACAGCAAATACTATCGCCCCGATGGTGACGAGAAGGGTACCAACAATGAGAGGGAAGATACCAAATAAGGGTGGATCCGCGGTCGGAGCCCAAGTGTCCCCGAACAGGAAGGGGATGATCCCAACCTCCACAAAAATCGGATATCCGTCCCGTAACAGGAAAAGGAGGATAAATGTTACAACAACGACTGCAAAAGATGCTGTGCAGAAGAACAGGTTTTTGATTGCCCGTTCCTTGAGGAATGACAATCGGGCAGATCTTTCGGTGGTGATCAGGTTCCCATCCATTTTTTTCATGAATTTTGCCATCTCCGCCACCAGATAAAGAAAAAAATGAGTTGTTCCTTTTGTCGGATTACAATCAACTGATGGTCACATAACCTTCATCAGCTACGATCTTCTGGCCTTCAGGACTGAGGATGTACTTGATGAAATCACCGGCAAGGCCGGTGGGCTGACCATTGGTGATCACATACAGGTCACGGGAGACCGGGTAGGTCTTGGATTTTACATTTTCGAGCGTGGGTGAAATGATTTTATCATAATTGTACCAGATTGGCAGGGCTTTGACATCCTTGCTGACAAAACCGATGGAGACGTAACCGATAGAACCGGGTGTCTGGGCTATGGTCTGGAGTACAGCTCCATTGGAATTCTTTTCCAGCATGGTCTTTGCGGGTGTTGCTTTAAGCAGGACCGATTCATCGAAATACGCTCTGGTACCGGATGCACTGTCGCGACCGATGATCACGATCTGGTTGTTGGTGTTGGGAACATTAGCTCCGGTTATCTGGGTCCACTTCGTGATTTTCCCAAGGTAGATGTCCTTTATCTGATCGAGCGTGATATATTGGATCTCATTTGCCGGATTCACGACGACAGCAATGCCATCCTGTGCAACGGAAGTAACGACAAAAGCGGGATATTTTGCCATCTCCGCCTTTGTTACTTCACGGGAAGACATACCAATATCGACGGTCTTGGCACCAATCGCCTGGATACCGACACCGGATCCACCGCCGGATACCTGGATGTCTGCATCCGGGTGGCTGGCCATATACTCGTCAGCTGCCTTCTGGATAATCGGCAGGACGGTTGTTGAACCACTGATCTTGATGGTCTGCCTCTGGCCGGTTGAGACCAGGGCTGTCGTCATTACCGGCGCAGCTGTGGTTGATACCTGAGCAGGTATTTGAGAAGTTACGGCACCTGTGGGAGCCGGTGGTGCTGCGGGAGGTTTCGATCCACTGTCCGTACAGCCTGCAACTGCCATCGAGGCGATGAGCAATGCTGCGAGGCTCAGGACTACGAATATATGCGAACTCTTTTTTCTGTTCATGGTGTTCACCCTGATCATCAACCCGGGGGAATATACCCTTTTTCGACATAAACTATAGTTATAT
>DATMWO010000018.1:0-12407 GCA_035562475.1 Methanoregula sp. | reverse complement strand
CAGCTTCCACATGTTTTGATTCAGGATCGAGGGTTTGGATCAGCGTTGTCTTCCCGGCACCAAAAGGTCCGAAAACAACGATCTTGCACCTTTTCTCTTCAGTCATCAGGATAAAATTTGACGGTGGCTCTTTTTACCATTTCGGTAAAATGGAATAAATTCAGCGGAAAAACGGATCTTTTAAGAAATTCCCTGATGAACCCAACGACAAAGGATGATTTTTATCACTCTTCCCGTAAAATTCCCCGATATTTGTTTCTATTAAGCCCTTCGATAAATCGCCTGGTTGCTATAAGAAAGACAATCAAAATCCCTTCTTTGAGACTCTCTATTTGGAGGCAAAGAAGGTAATAAAAGAGAAAAAATTGGGGGAGAATAATTATCCGGCAAGATAATCCGACGGGGTCGGGAGCACTTCCTTGAGTCCTTTGCGTTTGCGGATCCCTACAACAACTTCCTTAAGCATGCTGTTGGGCACGAGTTCGAATCCGGCGAACTCCGTGTTCCACATAGCCCGGCCCTCAGTAGCTGAGCGGATATCGCCTGCAAACCCGAAGAGCTCGGCAACGGGCGCCTTGCCAACGACTGTAATCGTGTCACCCTCGCTCTGCATGTCAAAGACCTGTCCTCGGCGTCCCTGGATCTGGGAGGTTGCAGCTCCCATCTGGTCCATCGGGACCGTGATCTGGATCTTCTGGACCGGCTCTAAAAGAGAATCGCCGGCGACCAGCATACCTCCCTTAATCGCACCACGTACAGCAGGGATGACCTGTGCGGGACCCCGGTGAATCGCATCCTCGTGCAGCTTGACATCAACGAGTGTCATCTTGAGATTCTGGACTGGCTCGTCTGCAAGGGGACCTCCGGCGAGTGCCTCGTGGATACCTTCTATTATTAGTTCCATGGTCTCGTTCAGGTACTGGACACCCTTGGTCTTATCGATGAGCATGTTGGTGCCCTTGATGTCCTTGATATTTTTCGCCTCGTCCTTGTCCATGCCCGCCTTGATGAGAATGTCACGGCGCTCGAGCATCTGCTGGTTCATGGAGACTTCTCCTTTCTTGATCAGGTCAACAATCTCATCAGGCAGTGGCTGGAGGTCAAAGTAGAACCGGTTGTGGCGGTTCGGGGACTTGCCTTCTACGGACTCAACCTTCTGGACCACCGTCTCACGGTAGACAACGATCGGTTCTGAAGTGACGATCTCCACACCCTTATCGCGCTTGATACGACCGGTGATGATCTCGAGGTGCAGTTCACCCATACCCGAAATCAGGTGTTCACCGGTCTCTTCATTGATGGTGATGACCAGGGTCGGGTCTTCCTTTGCAACCTGACGGAGTACTTCAACGAGCTTGGGCAGGTCCTTCATGTTCTTTGCTTCGACGGCAACGGTCATGACCGGTTCAGAGTAGTGCTTGAGCGATTCAAACGGGGTCATTTCCAGGAGGGAGGTAACCGTTGAACCGACCATCGCGTCCTTTAGGCCGGTTACTGCTGCGATGTTTCCAGCAACGATCTCTTCGACTTCCACACGCTTGGGGCCCATGAAGATACCGACCTGCTGGAGACGGTTTTCCTTTTTTGCCGAGCCCATGACATAGAGTCCGTCGCCTCGCTTGAGGCTGCCGGAGAAGAGACGTCCCGTTGCTACTTCGCCAGCATGGGGATCAAAGGAGATATCGGTAACCATCATCGCGACAGGTCCCTTTGAATCACAGGCAAGCATAGCCTTGCCTTCAGGGGTTGTCTTGTCCCCGTGCCAGATAACGTTGACACGACGGGGCTGGGCTTCAAGCGGGTTTGGCAGCTGGCGGACCACGATATCCAGCAGAACATCGGAAAGCGGGCTGTTCTTTGCCAGGTATTTCATATCTCCGGAGCGGCACTTTTCGTAAACGTCCTTAAAAGAGATACCACTCTTCTTCATGAAGGGGGCAGATACTGCCCAGTTATAGAGTGCAGAACCGAATGCAACGGTACCTTTCGCAGCATCGAGCTTCCAGCCGTTGTTATAGGCTTCCTCATTCATCCCCTTGATAAGCTTATTGACCTTGTCGATCACCTTACCAAGCCGTATCTGCATCTCCATTTCGTCAACTTTCAGCTCATTGATGAGACGGTCAACCTTGTTTATGAAGAGGACTGGGCGCACCTGCTCCTTTAATGCCTGGCGGAGCACGGTCTCGGTCTGGGGCATGGTACCTTCAACCGCATCAACCAGGACGACTGCACCATCAACAGCGCGCATTGCACGTGTCACGTCGCCACCAAAATCGACATGCCCTGGCGTATCGATCATGTTGATCAGGTAGTCCTGACCTTCATATTCATGCACCATCGAAACGTTCGAGGCATCGATCGTAATACCCCGTGCCTGCTCCTCAGCGTCTGAATCCATGAACAGCTGCTTACCGGCAAGCTCTTCAGAGATAATGCCAGCACCTGCAAGCAGGTTGTCGGACAGGGTCGTCTTACCGTGGTCGATGTGTGCCACAATTCCGATATTCCGAATGTGCTTCGGATCCTTCATGAGCTCAGTTGCTCGCTCAACAGATTTTTTGCCGCGGACCATGAAATAACCTCAAAAAAAGATATTAACGGGCGGATTTTGCAATACGCTCGCGTTCTTCCTTTTTACCTACCGAGTAGCACTTCATATCGCCCTTTGAAGCGGCGATCAGTTCATCGGCGAGGATTGCACTCGCTTTCTTTTTGCTCGAACGCGATCCCTTCAATGTTGCTTCTGCGATAAAACCGATTGCGGAATCAACCCTGCGCAGCGGGGCAGTGTCAACAGATTTCGGGACGTTGATACCACCGTACTTAAGACGAACCGTCTCTTCCCTGGGACCGGAATTTGCGATTGCCTCAACGAGTACTTCAATAGGATTGCGCTTGGTCTTCTTGTTGATAATCTCAAATGCTTCCCGCACGATCCGGATGGTCATCTGCTTCTTTCCGGTATTATTCTCGGTCTGCATCAGACGGTTGATCAGGCGCTCGACAATGGGCATGTTAGCTTTATTGAACTCCTGCTTGGAGAATTTGCCGCAGGAATGGGGGATGATTAAAGCTGTCAGGTTCACATAGCGCACAAGGCCAGGATCGTTAACCTTGACTTCGCTCGCGTCCCACTTATTAAAAAGCAGTTTCTTTCCTTCTGTTTCTTTCATACTGATCACCTGCGCGGTTTCTCCTTCCTGCCGATGACCATTTCATGAAGGCAGACATTGTTTACCTTGGTCACGACATACCGTACCCCGGGAATATCTCCCATCGAACGACCGAGACGCCCGCCAATACCCTCAATCTCAACTTCATCATGCTCATCGATGAAGTTGATTGCACCGTCACCAACTGCAAAGGCGGTAACCTGGCGTCCGTTCTTGATCAGCTGTACACGTACGCACTTGCGAATCGCGGAGTTTGGTTGTTTCGCCTCAACACCGACCTTTTCCAGCACGATACCTCTCGCTTGTGGAGCACCCTCTAGCGGGTCTGATTTCACATCGAGATTAAGTTCGCGGCGGGCATAGTTTTTATCTGCCCACCGGAACTTGTTTGAGTCCCGAACCAATTTTCTGGCTGCAAATTTACCCTGTCCCATTAAATAGCCTCATTTTTGTTGTTTTTGTGGTTATCGATAACCTACACTGAGATATATACAAACGCAGGTAACCGATTTATAAATTGTGGCACCCCACCTGCCTGTCTTATACTATTATCCCTCACTCGTAATAATATTATATCTTCCATGGCCTATAGCATACAATGAAAGTCGGTATCTATAAAGAGGTGCACCTTGATACCAGTCACCGTCTGCTGCACTATATTGGCAAATGCGCGAACCTCCATGGACACCGATGGAAGGTTGAGGTCTGGATGGAAGGAGAACCAGACCCGGCAACGCAAATCCTGATAGATTATAGTTTGATAAAACAGGTGATTGACAAGTACGATCACCAGATAATCCTGAACTGCGATGACCCGATGGTACCTCGCATCCAGGAGTTCCACCCGGTTATTACAACACCGGGAGATCCAACCAGTGAGCTGATGGCAGCCATCATCCGCGATGATCTCTATAAGGTCTGCCGGGATCTGGGAATTAAGGTGACAATAACGAAGATCCGCGTCTGGGAATCACCGACAGCTTGTGCTGAGCTTACTGAATGAAGATCGCAGAAATTTTCAGGAGCCTGCAGGGTGAGGGGAAAAACCAGGGAAAGCCCTGCCTTTTTATCCGGCTCGCTGGCTGTAATCTCAACTGCCACTGGTGTGATACACCGTATGCACAAACCGGCGGCATGGACATGAACATTGATGTTATCCTTGAGCAGGTCTGGCGCTTGAATCCCCCCTATGTCTGCATCACGGGTGGTGAACCACTCCTCCAGGCTGATGATCTTGAACCGCTGCTGGTCTCGCTTCACACGCGGGGAACAGCGATAGATATCGAGACGAATGGCACGATCAACTTTACCCGGTTGCAACCGTACGCATCGATCTGCATGGATGTGAAATGCCCGTCTTCGGGAGAGCAGAGCAATCTTGAACTTCTTAATACACTTCGCTCGCAGGATAGTGTCAAGTTTGTTGTAAAGGACGGGACTGACTGCCAGTATGCCCGTGAGATCATTACCTCATACCGGATCCCCGGAGAGATTTTCTTATCACCGGTCTTTGGGAGCGATTATACTAACATAATAAAATTCATTCTGGACAACAACCTCCCGGTACGGTTCCAGGTCCAGCTCCACAAAATCATTGGGGTGAAATGATGAAAGCAGTGTGTTTACTTTCTGGCGGAATGGACTCATCAACGCTCGCGTTTGTGGCAAAGAGCAAAGGCTACAAAATTCTCGCGTTACATATGAACTACGGACAGCGGACAGAACGAAAGGAACGAATCAGTGCAAAAAAGATCGCCTCACTCCTGAATGCTGAAGCATTTATTGAAATCAGCCTGGACTATTTTGCAAAGTTTGGGGCTAGCAGCCTCACCGATGAAAAAATTGATGTAGAACAGTATGATCCAAAGAGGGTACATTTGCCTAATACCTATGTCCCGTTCCGGAATGCAAACCTCCTCTCGATTGCAACGAGTTTTGCTGAGGCCATGGATGCCGATGCAATCTTCATTGGTGTCCAGTCACTTGATTACAGCGGGTATCCTGACTGCCGTCCTCAGTTCATTGAGGCATTCCAGCGCGTGATTGATCTGGGAACAAAAGATACGACAAAAATCACTCTCTTCACTCCCTTCATCACCATGACGAAGACGGATATCCTGCGTGAAGGTCTGAAGCTCGGTGTTCCCTATGAGCATACCTGGTCCTGTTACCGGAGTGAAGGAAAAGCATGTGGTACCTGCGGGTCGTGCCACTTCCGCAAAGAGGCATTCGCTGCAGTCGGCAAGCGGGATCCAATCGAATACGAGGAATAAATGGAAATATTCCGTGGCAGGCGACTCTGGATCGAGAAACGCACGATCCGGCTTCCGAATGGCATTGAAAGAGAGAAGGTGATCGTTCACCCCAGAAACGCAGTGGCCATCCTTCCCCTTAATGGTGACCGGTGCAAACTCCTGAAGCAGTACCGGTATGCCATAGATCAATATATCTTTGAAGCACCGGCAGGAACGATGGAACCGGGGGAAGATCCGCTGGAGACCGCACGGCGGGAACTAATCGAGGAGACCGGTTTTGCAGCTAAAACAATAACAGAAAAAGGTTTTATATATACTACGCCCGGCTACACCGATGAGAAGATCTTTCTCTTCGAAGCCCGGAACCTGTCGCCATCCCGGGAGTTCGGGAAAGATGAGGATGAGGTAATCGAGGTTGTTGATATTGCGATAAAAGATCTTAATGGCATGATCAGCGATGGCACAATTGTTGATGCTAAGACAATTTGTCTGATCCATCACTGCCTGGGGTGCTGAACCATGCGCAGGGGTATTATCGTAACAGGATTTCTTATTGTATTCATTGCCATTGCCGGCTGCACGGGAAACCGGGCTTCATCGACGTATTCCGTTGACAGTAATGGTGTCCTTTCAGTTTCGTGTGCACCAGTGACTACAAGTGAAGAGATTTTGTTCAAAAACGGAACCTATACCAAGACAAAAATCATCATGCACACGCAGAGAGGGGAGGTAGTCACCTTCCTCGCTGCACCGGAACATCCAAAGGCTGCGATTGTCTATATACCCGGAGCCGGTGAAAAACCTGCAGGACATGAAGATCGTATGGTTCAGTACGCTGCTGCAGGTTATGCGTTTCTCTTTGTTGATATTCGTGGCAATGGCGGGGAGACACCCGGCTACCCGTTTAATCCCCAGCGGGACTTTGCCCTGTTTGAAAAAGGTGACTGGCCGCAGTACTACCTGACTATCTGTGATCTCCTGGCAGCACAGCAGGTACTTTCGGGCAGGTTTGGTGTCCCGGTATATGCAATGGGATCAAGTAACGGCGGACGCTATGCAGCAGTTGCAGCCGGCATAGATCCAGAATTTTCCGGTTATGTAGGAATCTCAACATCAGATTGGGGTGTACTCGACTCTGCTATTCAGCAGGGATATTCAGGAAATCTGATCCGTTTTGCAACTTCGCTGGAACCCAGCGTGTACTTTGCAAAAATATCACCCCGCCCGGTATGGATCTTCCATGCAGCAAACGACCCCATTATCCCTTTCGATAGCGGGAAGCAGTTCTTCAGGGATGCAACTGAGCCAAAGACATTCATTGAATTTTCCGGTGAGCACGGCATCAATACTGATGTCGATGACCGGATCATTATGCAATGGGCGCAAATTTATGCCACACGCGAGTGAATATGTAATAGCTCTAGAGAGGTTTGAGACCGGCAATGGCAGAAGAAAGGGAGATGGACGATGCGCGAAAGCGGTACGAGTTCAAAAAAGCACTCGAGAAGCTTGAGTTACAGCAGGGAGACGGGACGGAACTTATCACGATCTATATACCCCCTGACAAGCAGATTTTCGATGTCACCAATCAGCTCAAAGACGAGTTTGGCCAGTGTGCCAACATCAAGAGCAAGCAGACACGTACGAATGTCCAGAGCGCCATATCCTCTATCCTCTCACGGCTCAAGTACTACAAGCGCCCGCCCCAGAATGGACTCGCGATTTTCTGCGGTACGGTAAAACTTTACGGTGATCGCACGGATCTCCAGTGCACGATCGTCGAGCCTCCCGAACCACTCAACCTCTATATGTACCGCTGCAGCTCGAACTTCGAGCTCGACCCGCTCAAGCAGATGCTTGAAGAGAAGTATGTCTACGGACTCCTCGTCCTTGACCGGAGGGAGGCATACTGGGGCTTTCTTCGCGGCAACCGGATCGAACCAATGGGAGGTGCAAACTCAACAGTTCCCGGAAAGACACGCAAAGGCGGCCAGTCAGCTGCCCGGTTCGGGCGTCTCAGGGAGATTGCAATCGCCGAATTTTATACAAAAATAGGGGAGCGGGCCAGTGCCATATTCCTTGCGGAGAAGGATTTCTTCGAGCGGTTCAAGGGAGTGCTGATTGGTGGCCCAAGCCCGACAAAAGAAGAATTTGAAGCTGGCAACTTTCTCCATCACGAGATCCAGAAACGGATCATTGGGATCTTTGATGTAGCGTACACCAACGAAGATGGACTTTCCGAACTTGTGGATGCAGCAAAAGACGCCCTCAAGGGCATGGGCGTCGTTAAAGAAAAAGCGCTGATGGACAAGTTCCTCAGAGAGCTCGTCAAGGATGCAAGCAATGCCGCCTATGGTGAAGAGAGCATCAGGAAAAATCTTGAACTCGGGGCAATCGACACCCTGCTCCTCTCGGCAAACCTCCGTAAATCCCGGCTCCGGATAAAATGCCAGAACTGTGATTTTACCGATGAGAAGACAGTTCACATTGATGCTGGAAAATCGGTCCGGGACATTCCCCTCGGTTCGTGTCCGAAATGTACAGCACCGGTCATCCTCGAAGAAGAGATCGATATGATCGATGAACTGACCAAACTCGCTGAACTGAGCAGTGCCAAAGTCGAACTCATATCCGATGATTTTGAAGAGGGGTCGATCCTCTTTTCCGCATTCGGAGGGATTGCTGCTATACTGCGCTACAGGACGGGATGCTGATGTTGCAGGAAATATACAAAACGATAGGTAAAGTCATCGAAGAAAAAACCGGCGTAACAGACGCACAACTTATCGATGGCGGGGAGCATGCGGATCTTGCGACAACTATCGCATTCACGCTCGCAAAACAAAAAAAACAGGCACCGGCCCTTATTGCTACAGACCTTGCATCTGAACTGTCAAAAGACCCCGTACTCAAGGACATCACCATTGAGGCAAAAGGGCCTTATATCAACTTCATTTTCGGTGCGGAATACGTCAGTGAAGCGGTGAAGGAAGCTGTTAAACCCGGGTATGGTTCACTCAAAAAAAAAGGAGTACGGGTTGTATTAGAACATACAAGTGCCAACCCGAATGGGCCCCTCCATGTCGGGCACATCAGGAACTCGATCATCGGTGATACACTGGCACGGGTGTTCCGCAAGGCAGGGTACGGGCTGGAAGTGCAGTACTATGTCAATGACATGGGACGCCAGATTGCAATCGTGGTCTGGGGGTTTGATAACCTCGACAGCACCCCAATGGCAGGGGAGAAAGAGGATGCCCACATTGCACGGGTGTACATAGCTGCCAACAGGGAAATTGAAAGGGATCCTGCCATAACCCTCCAGGTAAACACCCTGATGCAGCTGGTAGAGAATGGAGATCTGCCAGCAGTAAAAAAATTTCGTCGGGAAGTCTCCCGCTGTCTTGACGGGTTCAAGGTAACAATGAAGGATCTCAATGTAGTGCATGACCGTTTCGTCTGGGAAAGCGATTTCATCCGCAATGGATATACTGACCGTATCGTAGCAAAACTACGGAAACTCCCCCAGGCACGGGATGAAGAGACCCTTGCTCTTGATCTTGAGGAATTCGGCTTTACAAATAAATATGTTATACGGCGGAGTGATGGGACTTCTGTCTACGCTGCACGCGATCTTGCCTACCATGCCTGGAAGGCGGCAAACTTCGACCGTGTCATTGATGTTCTCGGTGCCGACCATAAACTGATTGCAGCGCAACTTCAGTGTACCATGAAACTTCTCGGTGAAAAAGTTCCGGAGATCGTCCACTTCGAGTTTGTCTCCCTGCCGGAAGGTTCTATGAGTACCCGCGCCGGGAAATTCGTTTCAGCTGACGACCTGATAATGGAGATCAGGAAACGTGCATTTGATGAAGTCACCATCAGGAGACCGGAACTGGACGAAGAGACGCGGAAGTCAATCGCAAAATCGGTCGGCCTTGCTGCTATCCGCTATGATATAGTAAAGGTAACTCCAGAGAAAAGCACGGTCTTTGACTGGAAGGAGGCGCTGGACTTCGAGCGCCAGAGCGGGCCTTACATCCAGTATGCCCATGCCCGTGCCTGTAGTATACTTGAGAAGGCGGGTACATTCATCGAATGTTATGATCTTGAGTCAGACCAGGAGATAGCACTCGCCAAGCAGATCGCAAAGTTCCCCTCAGTTATCGAAAAGATCGCAGAAGAACTCCACCCTCACATACTAGCCACCTACTCACGCGAACTTGCGGATACCTTCAACACGTTCTATCATTTCGAACAGGTCCTGAAAAGCGAGGGGAAAATCCGAGATCGCCGGCTTACGCTGGTCAGGGCAGTACAGAACACCTTGAAAGAGGCCCTTGAAACGCTGGGAATCGATGCCATCAGCACCATGTGATGCCCTGCGCAGGCAGGGTTACCAGTTTTTTTCAAAGACATCGTCAGCATCACTCAAGCCCTGCATGTGGTGCAAACGGGCACTCACCGGAGGCGATATGTGTTACAAACACCAGTTCTACGGAATTGCAAGCCACCGTTGTGTCCAGATGACACCCACCCTGCGCTGCAACCAGCGGTGCCTTTTCTGCTGGCGCTCGTTTGAACATGAAGTGGTTGAAGAAAAAGAGTGCTCACCTGAAACAATCCTTGCGGGAATTCCCAAATTCCAGAAAAAGGCGCTTGCCGGGTATAATGCAGTCCTTGATAATACCGTTACCCAAGAGCGGTGGCAGGAGGCACTGGAACCAAAACAGGTGGCGATCTCGCTCTCCGGTGAACCCACGCTCTACTCTCAACTTCCCCAGCTCATCGACCTGCTCAACCAGAACGGCTACACAACATTTCTGGTGAGTAACGGTACAAATCCTACCATTCTTGCCCGCTGCCACCCGTACCAGATGTATGTCTCTCTTGACGCGCCGGATGAAGAAACATATATTTCTCTCTGTCGGCCGCTTGACAATTACTGGGAACAGGTAAAGGAGAGTCTTGCTCTTCTCGGATCACGTCGTTCTGCAGTCCGTATTACTGTTGTCAAAGGATTGAACGATATCAAGCCGGAAAAATACGCAGCTCTCCTACAGGAGTCAGGTTCGATGTTCGTTGAAGTGAAGGGATATATGTATCTGGGATACAGTAGAAAACGGTTGGTACGCGAGAATATGCCGGAGCATAAGCTGGTTCGCTCATTTGCCGAAAAGATAGCAGCTGCATGCGATTACCGGATCAAAGATGAGAATGCATTGAGCAGAGTAGTTTGCCTGGAGCGTGTGAAATGAGGTTCAATCCTGAGGACTGGAAGAAAAAGACGCATGAAAATTTCGAAGAGGCATGGCATGAAGGGACTTCGGTACTGACTCCTGCAGGAAGTGAGGGAAAGTACCCTTTTCTTACTTATAAAAGGGCGCAGGAGCATCCGGTTTTTGCCACGATAAACAGGCTGCGCGAGACCTACTTATCACTCGGATTTGACGAAGCTGAAAACCCGGTGATCATCGATGAAAAGGATATCTACCGTCAGTTTGGTCCGGAAGCGATGGCCGTGCTCGACCGCGTGTTCTATCTCGGGGGCCTCCCCAGGCCAAATGTCGGAATAGCAAGGAAGCAGCTCGATGAGATCAACGAGATCCTGCAGAGCCACCGGAGTCGGCTCATGCATCACGATTCAATCCAGGCTGGTCAAAGCCATCATCACGCACCGTACCATACAATGACAAAAGAGACCGAAGAGCGCTTACGGGAAACACTCCATGCTTACAAGAAATCTGAGATAGATGGCGACGAACTCACTATAGAGCTGGCAAAAGTCCTCGGAGTTGATGATGCACTTGTCGTGCACATCCTTGAAGCAGTCTTCCCGGAGTTCCGTGCGCTCGTCCCTGAGTCCTCTCGCAGCACCCTCCGCAGTCATATGACCAGCGGGTGGTTTATGACGCTTGGCGCCATCTGGGAACATGCACCGATGCCCCTCCGGCTCTTCTCGGTCGACCGGTGTTTCCGTCGTGAACAGGCCGAGGGTCCGACACGCCTCATGACCTATCACTCTGCGTCCTGCGTTGTAGCGGGTGAGGACATTACCAACGAAGAGGGAAAAGCAGTGAGCATGGCGCTCCTCTCGGCATTCGGGTATACCGATTTCCGGTTCCAGCCTGACGAAAAGCGCTCCAAATACTATATGCCGGATTCCCAGACTGAGGTCTACGCACGACACCCGGCACATGGCTGGGTGGAAGTTGCCACCTTTGGTATGTACTCCCCCTCAGCACTTGCTGAATACGGTATTGGGGTCCCGGTCATGAACCTCGGACTCGGCGTTGAACGGCTCGCGATGATAGCATACAATGCAAACGATGTCCGGCAACTCTGTTTCCCCCAGTTCTTTCCCAGAACCCTCACGGACCGGGATATCGCCCGTGCGGTCAGGTTGCGCGAAGAACCTTTATCCCAGGAAGGAAAGATGCTTGCTGCAGCGATTATTCGGGTCGCCACCGCAAATGGAACTGCACCCGGACCATGCTCGTTCGATGCATGGGAAGGAAAGCTTGGAGGGAGTCCCGTGAAAGTGGCTGTCGAAGAACCGGAATCCAATGCAAAGCTCTGCGGCCCTGCATGTGCCAACGAGATCTTCGTCCACGACGGCTCGATTCTCGGCGTCCCGGATGCGGAAAAGTGGAAACAAGTGCGTACCGAAGGGATTTCAACGGGCATAACGTATCTCTCCGCAGTTGCAGCTCTTGCAGCAGCCAGGATTGAAGAGAACGCCCGTTGTAAGAAATCAACGGTTGTCCAGGTAAAGATGGCAAAACTCCCCAGTGACATTAACTTAATAATTGATGAATTCGCTATGCGGGCAGTAACCGACAACAACAAAAAAGTGGATGTACGGGGGCCGGTGTTTTTATCCGTTCGATCAATCGTCCAGGAATAATATTTCTCTCTTTTTCCCTCAGTTATCCTGAAATTTTAATATGGATTCCAAGGATTTCGTGTTAGAAAT
>DATMWO010000017.1:0-2284 GCA_035562475.1 Methanoregula sp. | reverse complement strand
GTACCGGAACTGGATCTGAAATTATCAATCAGTGTCACCTATGAAGTGATTAATCAAAATGTAATCCGGAAAAGTGTGGATCTGTTCCAATCCGGCATGCCTTCCCTGTATTACACGATTGAGGAAACAGCTAAACCCGCAGAAACACCCTTAAAGTACGTCACATTTGAATACGATGATTTTCCCGGGGGATTTGTACATGAAATTTTTCCATCTGCCGGTTTTGTGACTCCCCGTAACCAGGTAATAGGAATTTTAACAGATGCAGGCTATAAGAACCACTATACACGTACCACCCGCCGGCGTTTTAACGGTCACGGAGGCGGTTTTGTCGGGATGAGGATGCTGCCTGATCCTGCCCTGGTTTCGGCCGCAACACTATCAGAAAGAGAAAAAAATGAAAATTATGTCCGGCTGACTTTTGGTGAAGTTTACAACCTCGATGCCGGATCGGAACTGGAACTTAAAATTGATGATAAGTTTCAAAAAGCCGGAGACGTTGACATTGAAAAACAGCCCGGGCTGATTACCCTGAATTGTAGCGGATCTGACCGCTCGGGCATTGAAATGATTACACCGTTGACAGATCAAAAAGTATACACCATCTCCTTTCTTTCCCGAGGCACTTCACCTGTTGCCATAAAACTTTTTCGTGTTAAAAACGGCATAAAAACCCTCGAACTGGAGCATGGGATCAAGTACATAGATAAATTCCCGGTAGAGGAAAATGAATGGACGCTTTTTTCTGGAAGTGTTTTGGTCCCTTACATTGAAAAGGATAGTGTGTCGATGTTTATTGGCTCACAATCCGGGAAGAAATGCCGGATACAGATTAAAGATTTGAAAATCGTGGAGCATCAACCTGAAAAGCTGCCGTATAATGTCATGCCAATGGGAGAAAAAGTAACGAAAACTTCGTTTGTCTTTGTTGAACCCTGGAAGAGCCATCATGACTTTATCATTTCATCACAATTGCGTCTTGCCGAAGGATTGGGATTTGAGGGTTCCATAATGGAAAAAATGCTTTATGCAAACTTGAATATGCTGACCTGGATAACATCGATTGATGATTTTACGCCTTTTAATGTGCCCAATATGAATTACTCCCCTGATATGTATAACCGGGATTCTTTTTTTTCCATCGTGTCAGGTTATAATGAAGGATTGAACCTTAAGATCTGGGAGCAATGGGGTAAGACTCAATCTTCGAACGGGGCAATAGCCACTATCATAACACCTTATATGGGAACGGTGGAAGTAAAAGGAAATGAGGCTACCATGGAATGGCTGATCTGGGCCATGCTCAATAAGCGGCGTTTCGCGGTTACCCTGCCCATGGAGAAGATAGACAGGGCAGTAGAATACATCTTGGATGAATTTGACGGGGATAGAGACGGGATTTGCCGGTCGCATTTTATTCTTGGCCAGATAGATGTTATCGATTACCCGGTAAAGACCGACCGGCTTGCCGTAAACCAGGGAATGTTTGCAGTGGTGCTTCGGGTAATTAAGGAACTTGGCTATGAAATATCAGAAGCGTATATCGAACAAGCTGAACAGGGGTATCGTGATTTTTACGACAGCCAAAGAAAACATTTATTATTCGACAGGGATTTCCCGGATATCATTTCCTTATCTGACCTGGAACCGGAATTTTTTTCCTTATGGTTATTTGACAGGCCGATCTTAGCCGATTCCATGGTGGTCAATCACCTGGAACAAATACCCGTACTTAATAAAGTGGCAGGTTCACCTCATCCGGATTATGGCACAACAGCACCAATATGTATCAGGTTGACTGATGATGAAAAAGGATACGCTTACTTAACACCGGATTACCAGCCTTTCGGGGAATTTGGGAAATCAAATTACAGTAATGGTGCCGGAGATGGTTTTTATTATAACGGAGGAAGCTGGATGCGTGCAGAATATTGTTCCTACGTGGTCGGTTTAAAGCATGGATGGGATAAGGCACTTATTCTCATGGAAAACAGGGTTTGGGCTGAGATCAACCTCAACCCGGAATGGCCTTTCAGCAAGGAATTTATCCCGACAAAATGGACGACGACCGGTTCATGGTGGACATCCACCCGCGGGCTGTGCTGGAATGTTTTTATACTTATGGCGAACGAGGTTGCCGGTCTTCGCACACCTGACATGGATCCGGATTATAAGAAATAACGAAACCCGATTCAGGATCAGGTAAGAAGCCTCCCTTTTTTGATCAGGCGAAATCCCGATCAGTCGATTGTCGATTCTGGAAGAAATTTCTAATTTTCAAGGC
>DATMWO010000016.1:0-7564 GCA_035562475.1 Methanoregula sp. | reverse complement strand
GAAATTTGGGAGATAGCCGTGCTGTTGAACCTTTGATAGAAGCTTTGAAATCTGAGGATAAATGGCTCCGTACTGGTGCTGCCTGGGGACTGGGAAAGCTCCACGATTCACGAGCGGTGGATCCGCTTCTCCCGCTTCTCAAAGATAAAAAGAAAATTGTCCGGAGTACTGCTGCATGGGCTCTTGGTACTATTGCTGATGAACGAGCGACTGAAGGGCTGACCCAAATGCTTACTGATGAAGATGCAGAAGTTCGGGATGCAGCACGAAAAGCTCTTTATTCGATACACAATGAAAAGACCAGAAAGAGTACTGATTCTGTATTAAAAGTATAGGGATAGGAGAGATTGAAGCGACTTCGGTCAAGTTCCTCTAAGAAAAATACATTAATGCGATAAAATTTTTTTCTATTTTTTCTGCTATCGGGAAGATACCGGGGAAATATTTCCAGGGAGTACAGGAAGGACAGAGATATCTTTTCCAGAACTGACTACTATCTCTTTTTTCCCGCGATACGTTTGAACAACTCCATAGACAGATATTGAATCACCTTTTTGAAGAGTCAATTCCTGGGCAATCGGTGCCGGTACAAAAATGGTGATATTGGCCAAATACACATTCATGTGTCCACCATTTTTTGTAATTAAAATCTGATTGATAGTACCATCAGTAATCACCAGTTCACCATCAGCCGAATTATTGGTGAAAGGTCGTGCAAATGGTTGTTTTCCGAGCGTCCCAAGGACCAGGTGTGCCGTGATTACAAAACAAGCGACACCCAGTAAAAGCAAAATAGCCCCCCGTTCCTGACGTTCGAACATAGTTGAGTATTGAGAAGGCGTGTTTAAATTACCGATAGATTCATATGTTAACAGTGTTAACATCTTACCATGTATTCCACAACATTGCCACCCTCATCGAAAACGGTGATGGAAATACTGGATGCCGGCGGAGCTATGACGCATAAAGATCTCGTGCAAAAAACCCACCTTGCTCCCCGTACAGTGCGTTATGCATTGAAAAAACTCAAAGAACGGCATCTTATCATCGAGAAGTTTAACTTCCGTGATGCCCGCCAGATTATATACCAGAACCGGACTACACAAACAACGAAAGCCCAATCTGTCTGTGTATGACGAAACATACCTGCACTCTGATGCATTGTGATACTATGGTACGGAATCTTCTTCCGCCAATGAGAGCAGAGATGGTTTCCCGGTTAGTGCACAAGCAGGGGCTCACTCAGAGCGATGCTGCAAAATGTCTCGGAGTAACAAGAGCTGCAGTGTCACAGTATATGAGTAAAAAAAGAGGAGTGAGTGAAGGTCAGATATCCAATGAGCTTGATTCCCTGATAGACCGATGGGCTCTTGCAGTAGTTACCGGTGAGAGCGATCTAAATTTATGTGATGTGTGCCAGTGCGCACTAAAAAAGTTCTGAACTTTTAATGGATCCTGTTTTCCTCTTTGTTATTTTTTCCTCTTTGTTATTCTGTGGTTTGATCCTGAGTCATACCTTTTGACGGTGATAATAGAGAAGGATGAGAATGACTAATACCACTCCAACAGCGGCGATTTTCAGGTAATCGGTTTTGACTCCTGGTGATTTTACCTTGGAATTCCAGTCGTCTTCAAATACATCAAGGAAGTACCGGGCAACGCCATGATGATCAATAATTACTCCTGCTTCCCGGTTAAAATGGGGAGAGTTGCTGTTCCAGTTGATACTGCTCACCAGCACATACCGATCATCCACGATCACCCCTTTATTATGAATCTTATCGATCTCGTTTGTTGAGAGATCGGCACACCTGGCTTCCAGGGGAATGTGTTCGCTTGACCCGATGCGGTTAATAAGCGCCACCATCTCATCATTGTCCGTTTCATCTTCGATGTTATACCAATATGAATCGAGCAATACCCTGACATGTACACCCCGGCGTGAGGCATTTATCGCTGCTGAAAGATACGGATTCAGAGAATACGTCGTCTCGTTGGTGATGTATGCCTGCTCGATCTCGATACTCCGTTCAGCAGAGTTTATCAGCTCCGTAATCTGGCTGCTGGTGTCTGGTGAAATAACAGGACGAACTGTTGCACCGGTAAAATATCCAGGCTGGAATTCTACGGTATATTTCTTGGAAGGCATGGATTCGGGAGTCCCTGCTGATCCATTATAAGCAGTTAAAGATTTTCCGCTATAATCGGTCAGGTAGACTATTGAAAAATATTCTGCAAGTCTGGGGTCCTCGAGATATACACCCCAGCCCCGATTACCGGTCATTCCTGCAGGAGGAAATCCACTGTATTTGAAGTTCTCACTGGTAAGAAGGATTGAACGCCGGTCTATGACCATGTATTTTGCATGGTCATAGCGATACGGGGCAGGCTCCCCTTTGCGTGATACCATCATTGAGACAGGAATTCCACCGTCGTTAAGCATCCGGATCGCTTCTTTTCCTTCCGGACTAATACCCCCAACAGGACCGCCTTCAACAATAACCTTAATATCGACCCCCCGCGCGTGTGCGGTAATCAGTGTATCTGCCATGAGAGGACTCGAAAATTCATAAACATTCAGCAGTACTTCATCTGATGCCTGATTCACTGCATAAGAGAAAACCTCGCTGGACGAATCCGGCGAAACAAACGTCGTTATTGATACATTATGGAATACCGCCGGGGACAAACGCGACTGCCCGATCATGAGCGGGCGGAGATCCCACACCCCTTTTTCGAGAAAATGTATCTGTCCCTCGCGAGGTTTCACATCTTCCGGCCAGGCAACAGTCTGAACAAGTATCCCATTCTCATACAGCATGAGGGCATCGTTTGAATTCGCCAAACGGAGCGTATCACCTTTGATCACATCGGGAACCAGCTGAGAATAATCCAGCCATTCAAAATCAGGGTATATTCCATGACTTTGTTTAAACGCTGTTCCGCTGCGGGCTATGGTTAGCAAACCGTTGATCCGGGTTCCCGGGGGGAACCGAAATCCACCCTCCCCATCGGAAATCGTGAAACCATCAAGGGAGCCGGTACCAGAGAGGACAAGATACTCATCCGCATCTTCATAACTATGAGGATCAGGACAGAACTCAATAATCTGGACTGCGGCACCCGCGTGCATCACACACCATACAATGAGGAAAAGCACAAGGAAACGACGCATTATCACTCAATTTCGCCATGCTCCTTTTATAATCTGGCGATATAACTCTCCGGAAGTATGAATAAGAGCAGGGAATCACATAAAGATCAATCAACTTCGCCATTAATTGTCAAAGTGGGGGGAAGTCTGTATAATCAGATTCCCGACCTTGCACCGATACTTATTGCATCAGACCGCCCGTTATTCATAATCCCTGGCGGGGGGCCATTTGCTGACCTTGTACGACAGGTTCAGGTAAATAACGATGCGGCACACTGGATGGCCATCGCCGCAATGGAACAGTATGGTTGGTTCATCTCCTCATTTGGCATCTTAACATCGGACAGAATTGCCGTGCCCCTGACAACAACCGTATTGCTACCTTATCGGTGCCTCAGGTTAACTGACGTCCTGCCCCATACATGGGATGTGACTTCTGATACTATCGCTGCCTGGGTGGCAGGTACTCTTCATCTCGATCTTCTCCTTCTCAAATCTATTGATGGTATTTTCATCAACGGGATCCTCCGGGAGAAGGTAGGCGGGCCAGTGGAATCAGATATTGTTGACCCCTGTTTTATTCCGTTTGTGATAAAAAATACGGTGAAAACAACCATAATCAATGGATCAAAACCAGATCGCGTGGAAAAATACCTGAAGGGGGAGCTGGTCCCCCGTACTGAGATCGGTACAACCTTTTAAAGGTTCTAAAAGAGATACTATAGGAATCCTTGGAGGAGCAATAGTGTCAGATAAAAAATGTACATCCTGCAATGCCCCGCTTGCAGAAGAGGGCGCAACGGAATTCGGATGCCCCGCATGTGGTGTTGAGATCAACCGGTGTTACCGGTGCCGGGAGCAGAGTATTCCCTATATCTGCCCAAAATGTGGATTCGGGGGTCCGTAATTCATGGGTGGTGTTGCTGTAATTGTCAGGGTTATGCCCGAATCACCGGAAGTGGACCTTGAACAATTGAAAAAGGCATTAAAACAGAAGCTGCCCGGAATTCATGAAATACGAGAGGAGCCGATCGGTTTTGGTTTAAAGGCGCTCAAACTTGTTGCAGTCGTAAACGACTGTGGGGGAGAAACCGATGCAATCGAGAAGTCCCTTAATGAAGTTGCGGGTGTCGAACGGGCAGAAATTGTCGAAGTAACATTAACCTGATTCAGGTTATACAAACACTTTTTTCTTATTCTTCAAGATCTGCAAGAACCTTCTTGGTAATCGTCCGGATTTTTTCAACTGATTCACGGAATGCTATCACTTCGGATTCATCGATCTTGATAGTGATGGGGAACACACCGTTGCGATTTACCCTTGCCGGGACACCAATGCAGATATCCCCTTCACCAATACCGTGGACCTCGCTTTTTAGATAGGCTGAAACGGTCAGGATCCGGTTTTCATCTCCAAGCACGGTCTTGACTAACGAGGCAATCGCTTCTCCCGGTCCATAGACAGTAGATCCCTTATCTTTGATAATCAGGTTTCCGCTGCATTTTACTGATTCAATGATCTCTTTTACCGGCAGGTGAGCAAATGCTGGCAGGTTGGATATCTTGATACCGCCTATCGTCGTGGCTGACCATAGCGGAACCATGCTGTCGCCATGTTCACCGATAATACGTGTGTGGACTTCGCTCACATGGACTTTGAAATAGGCAGCAATAAGGGATTTTAATCGCATTGAATCAAGATGCGTTCCGAGCCCGAATACCTGGCTGGGATTAAGGCCGGAAGATTTCAAAGCAACGCAGGTCATGACATCAACGGGATTGGTCACAACCAGAATCTTGGTTTCAGGCGCGATAACACCAATAGTCTGCGCAAGCGGAGAGATTACCCTTGCATTTCCCAAAGCCAGATCAAGACGGTCCTGTCCCGGAGTACGCGGAATCCCGGAGGTAATGATAACAACATCTGATCCTGCAGCATCTTTTAAGTTTGTTGTCCAGGTGATTTTGATATTCGTTCCGCGTGCAGCAAATGAATCAACAAAATCCTGGGTGATGCCCCGGAGAAGTGTTTCGCGTCCTTCCCGCCCGTAGAGAAGGATTTCCCGCACATGAGGATTTGCTGATACTGCATAAGAAGCAAACAATCCCACATTGCCGGTTGCACCAAGGATAGTCACTTTTGACATGATAATCGTAAATGGGGACGTGTTATCGGTCGACTGTACGTTACTACGTTTGCCAAAGCATCCATCCTCCGCCCCGTTACCCCATGGGCGCCGGATGTCTACGGTAAGTCTGCTCCCTTCCGGGCCTGAACCGGTCCCCGCAGCGACAGGTCGCCATTCCCTCCGGAATATTGATACCTGGCCATCGACCTCATGGGACGAGGTTTCACAGTCAGAACGCACAGGCTCCCGCAGGCCGTTGCAGCCTTCGTCAAACTTCGCCCCCCGCGTACCGACGGTTTCAGGTTACAGGTGACGCCGAACCACCCGGGCTAGTCCCCATATACCTTTGTGCACTGGTCAATAAAGGCTTTTTACCGTAACCAGGATCTGGTACCCAAAGTATCCTTTCAATCAATGACAATATTTAAGGAACGAATACCTCACCGCCCACCTTTTCCAGCCATTCGCGCTTGACCTGTTCAAGGGAAGTCAGATCTTTTTTATCGAAAATGTCAAGTGCAGTAACAGGGTTGCTCCCCGGGGATAACACACTATATAATTGGTGGAAATCACCCTGATATACCTCGATTACCTGGTCTCCTTCAGTTTCTGCTATTTTTATCGGGTCGATGGTAACCGGATGTTTCTGCATATCCTGTAACTGTTCAAAGATCTTCACCCTGCTGATTTTGAGATATCCCCGGTTTACTTCGAGATTAAATGCTGACCAGAATGCCGAGGCATACCATGCATCATTCATTACAACATGGGGCACACCAAGACATGCTGCGGTGAGACCCAGGGTTCCCACACCGGAACATGCGTCAACAAAACTGGTAACAGGAGGTTTTCCCACATGGAGCTCGACCGCGCGGATCTTCGGGTATCCCATGCGGGGGAATTCGATGTGGATGAGGGACTGTTGCTTATACATCACCATGGGACCTGTCCAGAGCGGAAAAACATCAGCCCTCACATCACATCCTGCAAGAAGTTCATAGACTTTTGGAACGGAATGAAGGTCAGGATTTGTAATTCCCGGTACAAAATCGCCTTTCTTTACAATACCACGAAGTTCGGGAACTTCCAGAACGAGACGTTCTGCTGTAATTTTAGTCGCCCGTGTCGTGAGAAGCACAAGTGACTTTTCCGGAAGGAAAGGTGGACGATCCATGGCAAATCCAGGGTGAACGAGCGGGGATCCCACCGCGATAAGCGGGTCTGTCTGACTTAAATCACCCTCTTCAACCATGATGACGTACATGTGGGCAAAAACTTCATCGATGAATCGTTTTCCACATGAGCAGGGTTCTGCATATTCAAGCGTGGGGAGCGGAGAGCTTTTATCAAGGATCCGCAGACTACAGTCTGCACAGGGAATAAAAATTGTGGGAAGTGTGGCAAGAAGGTCTTTAGCTGACTCGACACAATCCATCTCGCACACAGGGCATTTCATGCTCCTCCGTATGGTTGTTCAGAGATAGAAAGGTTTTCAATATATTCCATGAACGGTAGTCAACCATGACATTCCCGTAAAAAACAAAACAAAAAACAATGGGCCCGATGCGATTCGAACGCATGACCGCCCGGTTATGAGCCGGGCGCTCTAACCGGACTGAGCTACGGGCCCAAAAACGCCCCCCACAGGGCTCGAACCTGTGACATTCGGATTAACAGTCCGACACTCTACCAACTGAGTTAGGGAGGCAATATCAATACGCTTTATTAGATTCTTTGTGAGTGCTTTTAAAGGTAACTCTCATGACGATTTCATTTGACAACAGAGGTATTCTGACATCAACTCTATCAATAACGCTTCATCTCGGTAAGCAGCTGGATGAGTTCATCCAGATCACCGTTGAGATGCTGGAATAATTCAACCGTCCTGGGTGTGGCAACTGCACCTTCCGGTGAAGCGCGGATATACCCGAGTTGTTCCAGAACATGGAGGGAGTAACGGATGCGGTGTGAGGGGAGATCGAGCAGTTCTGCAAGCTTCATGATGCCGATCGGTTCATGATCTGCCACCGCTTTTGCTACCACAATATGTCGGCTTAGCAGTTCGATCTCGTCCTTCATCTTCTTGAGCATAGTACTCCAGTAAAGCCCTCACCCAAAGCTGTTTTATATCGTGCCATTCTGTCTGGTATCATTATCATTTTTTTCTTTTTCCGGTTGATCATCAAGCCACTTTTTTGTTGCTTTGTATTTCTTAAAAAAATCCAGAGACAGAATCAATGCCATTATAAGCATCCCAATGATGATTGGAATGCTGTAGGGG
>DATMWO010000015.1:0-5126 GCA_035562475.1 Methanoregula sp. | reverse complement strand
GCCCATAGTATACCGAACCCGGATAAATCTGCCAAAAAGCGAATACCTGGCAGGAAAAAACCTGAAAAAGGTCATGGCTGCCGGTGAAGGAAGAGCACAGAGAAATCTTCAGAAATTACTGGACCGCAGACGGGGGACTCCCGGGAGAAATCCTGAAAAAACAGGGATACGCGGTTTTTTTATGTAGAAGAAAAACCCGGACCACCGGCAGATGCATCCGAATTTCGATAATCACGTGAACATGGGCGATATATGATCACTATCGCATTTTAACGAAGCGAAATACTTCACCGATCAGGGTGGATCGCGGGCTTTTTTTGGCAATGCAAAACTCCTCACGTGAGGGTGAAAAGGCTCATCTGCTGGGTATGCCCGTTCCGGCCCTTCGGGATATCGGGATACTCCGGGCAAAATGGCTCTACGTTCCTGGCTCGTGTTTAATGCCACATCCTTCGATGGTATACCAGGTGTAGTTACAGTGATTACAGACCCAGGAGCCGGTTTCCTTCAGGTAGTGTGTATCCGGATGCCTGCATAATGGACAGGAAACACCGTTACCCGTCTTCCCTGTGTTTCCGGTTCGCTTCATGGCACTCCTGTATGAGGTACTGGTGAAGCACACTAAAAAAAAGGATACTATGGATTTTCACAACTTTGCCAGACTGGATTCAAAAGCATCGAGATGATTCAGGGAGCCCTGCAACAGGTTGCTGTACACGGTCCTGATATCATTGTGTCGGGTTGTAGCGATGCCTTCGGTAAGGTCATCGATATCCGTCTCTTCTATGATGACACCCACTTGAAGTGCTTCAAGCTTGGAACTGCTTCCCTGCCGGACAAGGGTATCGTAGAGTTTCTGGAGATCCGGGTTGGTAAATTCTCCTCTTCCCTTACCTGATGCCGGATCCGGAATGGTATACGTATCGAGTACTGCCTTTATAGCATCCATATGGGTCTGCTCGCTCGCAGCAATATTTTTAAATGTGCGTATATTCCACGTTTCGTTCAGGTAGAGATAGACATCTCTTGCTACTTTCTCTTCTTCACGCATATACGTCAGCCAATCGGTCTCATCATCAGTCAACGCCACAGTCTGGACGGAACTGACGAAAGGAGTGATGGCCCGGTCATCAGGACTTCCAGAGATTGAACTGCTTCCCTGAACTCCCGCGGCCATACCACCAGCAGGGAGGAGTATCAGGGCAAGGAAGGCAAAGATGCTTAATTTTTTAATCATATACTGTTCGCTCCTCGGACCGGCATGTGCAGGAATTTCCTGGTAATCCCGGTTCCTCATACCGGGTTGGAGTGTGATAATAAGCGATTTCTGACGCGGGAAGCTACATGTGGCTCGTATCTTCGGTTTAAATCCAGATGGTTTTTATCTGCTCTCGTTCTGACCATCGGGAAAACAAGCATACAAGGAGCAAATCCCTGCGAGATTCACAGCAACGGCAAAGACAGGGAAAAACGTTTTAAAAAAAATGCCTGAGCAGAGACGATATCAATTCCCTGCATCCCTGCGGAAAGCCCGTGATTGATCTCCAGGTATCCGTTGATCTCCTCTTTTCCCGTCTCCACGGATGTGACATGTAGCTGCCGCTATGAGATTGTATTTATGGAGCTTTTCTGCATAGAGTACCTGAATGAATGGGCAATTCTGCCGGGTATTCCTGTTCCTGTCGCTGGCAATTCTTGTTATATGCCTGCCAGCCCAGGCTGCCCATGCCGGTCAATCCGGATCCTCATCACCGGTGAGTGACTCTAATGCCCTGTTTACCGTCTCTTCCGGGTTTTCTGCCACGAACCCCCTGGAATCCGGTGAGAAAGCATCGGGGATCGAAACCGACAGGAGTGTCGCATCGCAGTCGCTTGTTCAGCCAGGTCCATACGTGATGCCCTCCCCTGAAGATCGCCCGGGTACGACCGACACGAGTACGCAAAACCGGCCGGTGAATACCCATACCTTATCCTCTCCCTTATCAGGTCCGTCAGCAGACTCTTCTGGTCGATCAGATATCAGGAACAACGCACGTACTGAATCAGCAGGGAGTCCCGAATCATTTCAGGGAACCGGAGGTGAGAATCGAGGCGGAACCCCGAATGGTCAAGGACAATCCAGAGAATTGGGGGGACTGGCTGGTATGATGATATCCCCCATGAGCGCAGCTGCCGCCCGATCAGCATCCGGGAGCGAGAACAGCAATACCCCGGTACCGGGCGCTAATCATGGACCGTCACCGCAGCGGCAACACCACGGTCCTCCCCCACAATCCGGTAGTTATCCCTGTGGTCCGGCACAGGCAAGCCCACTCCCTCAGGCGTCAGGCCAGACCCGGGAAGAGTCAAAAGAGGAGACTCCATTTCGGCAACGGTCCAAACGGATTGGGTTCCTGTCATGGATACTGGACCCCCTTGTTCCCGACCCTGCATCTTCCTCTTTCCCTCTGCAGTCGCTCTTTCCCATCAACATGCTGTTATTCGGGGGGTTCCGCAGAATTTCTAAGAAGAATGTACTGGAGCACGATGCACGAAATGTCATATATCAGGCAATTACCGCAGCGCCCGGCATCGATGTGAAGACGCTTACCGGTATGACCGGTATCAATGAGAATACCCTGCGGTATCACCTGGACAGGCTTGTAGCGACCGGAAAGATAAGCTGCTTTACCCGCCCCGGGGTCGTGCGATACTTCCAGAACCAGGGAGCATACAGTCAGTTCGAGCACAGGGTGTTCCACTATATCTGGACGGATACTCCCCGGGGGATCCTCTGGCTGCTCTACCAGCACCCGGGACTGACCCGTCAGCATATTGCTGATGGGCTTATGATCGCCGGCCCTTCGGTCACGCGTCAGATGGACAACCTGACAGGCGACGGGATAGTGGAGAACCGGTTCCTTGGCAGGTCAAACCACTATTACCTGACCCAGGAAGCTGCCCTGACAATTGATAAGGTGATGAGCAAGGCTCCGGTAATGATGCACAAAGAGACGGTTATTATGCCAGTCTCAGCATCAGCTGGATGAGTTGCTCACCGCGTTTTTAGATCTTCTCCCTGTTTTTTGTTTCTTTCTGGTAAAATCCAGGGAGGATGATTTCCGGTGTTCACCGGCCCGTACCGGGTTTGGTTCAGGATGAATCGTTACCCTTCTGGTGGTACGGTCATTCCTGCATGGGCGGATATGTAGCTTACCGTCCGGGAAAAGGCTTGATAATCCCTGCTGATGGTTTGATGGAAACGGGTGAACCGGGATCTGTCATCCCCCACCCGCCAGGAATTGAGAACAATGTTCAAGAAAATAGCACTGTGCGCAATGCTTGTTCTTATCCTTGCACCGGCTTCCGTTATGGCAGCAGGGCAGCAGGGGCAGGTACAGGGCATTGGCAACGAAGCAGGCAACTGCCTGAATGTACAGCATCAGATTACCAGTGATACTACGGCCCAGGAAAACTCCCGGAATGGCCAGGGCCAGGGAGCTGGTAGCGCATCGCAGAATGGCGATGTTCGGATGCTCCAGACCCGTTCCTGCGACCTGTCCTGTGACCAGGATCAAGCCAGGGAACAGAACATGACCCGGGACCAGGTCCGGCTGAACGCGGATTCAGGTCTCGCTGGTGAAAGCCAGGGAGCAGGATCAAGCGGCGATGCCCGGATGCTCCAGACCCGTTCCGGCGACCAGGCTGGTGACCAGGATCAATCCATGGCAAAGAACATGACCCGGGACCAGATCCGTTTACATCCCGATTCCGTCCACCAGCAGAATGGATCAGCTGATTCGGTACAGAACCGGTTCGGTCCCACCAAGGCGAATGGTCAGAATATATTTGCCAGTTTCGCTGACCAGCTGGGAGTCCAGTTCCGGAATGCGGGCGGAATGTTTCGCACACTGGGACAGTGAACCTTTCCCGGCTGTATCTTTTTTTCTCCGATCCCCATCACTGCCAGACGGTATCAGACCCTGCTTCCGCTCGTAAATGACCCCGTGCGGTTGTCTTTCTGCTGGTGGTACTCTACCAGCCGCCTCACCTCATCCTGCACCTTCTCTTTATCCCTGAAGCCGGTAAAGAGGATCCGGACATCATCGATGTCGTCTTTCAGGTAGGCTGCTTCAGGATAGAGAATGAGCACGATCTGTCCCTCCGGCCCGAAATGCAGCTCCTCGCTTTCCCCTTTCATATAGCGTTCCCGCTGCTCCTTTGTCGGGGCTGCATACCGTTTCTCGTACCTGAAGACGCCCATACCTCACCTTTGCGGTTACTACTCTTGTCCCTTGTGACGTTAAACCTGATTGAGTTAGATCCTGTCAGGAAAGGAACAATTTTATGACTCTGGAGAAATGTTCAATTAAAAGCATACGCTCAAGGGGGTTTCATCCCCGTCGCTCCTGCCTCCCCCGATGTGATAACCCCCGATCAGGTGCTCCGTCATCATCGCTCAGCGCAGGGGCGGTATGGGGGGACAGGCACGGTCCCCTCCGGAATCATACCAGCATCGTGAATTTCATATCAAGGGAAAAGGAATTCTCCAGAGCCAGTTTTATTATACCTTCTGCCACAATCTCCCCAAGTAAAAGATCGAACCGACCAGGACTACCAGGAATTGGAGCGGACTGGTGCGTCAATCCCCGGGCTTGATCTGCTGACCGAAAAAGCGCGGGAATTGCAGCGGGAATACCGTATGAGCACCTATATTGTCCTCCTGCGGGGGGTAATGCCGAGCGGCAAAAACAAAGTTCCGATGGCGCAACTACGGGAAGTGCTGATGCGGGGCGGTTTTGGTAATGTGCGTACGTACGTCCAGAGTGGTAACGTTTTGGTGGATTCCGGGCTTTCGGCACACGATGTCGGGAAATGCGTGCGGGAACTGATTAGAAAACATATCGGGCCGGATCTGGCGGTATTAGTGAGGACCAGCCCCGAGGTGCAAAAGGTGCTCGAAGAGAACCCCTTTCAACAAGGTTACGAGATCTCACGGGTTTTTTTTGTCGTGCTTGCACAGGTACCTGCCCTGGAGAAAGTACAGGAGCTTTCAGCCCGGGACTTTGGCGATGAAAAACTAGCTTTTACCAGGACCAGAGACGCTGCCTTTATGTACATTCCGGGCCCCTACGGCAGGGGCAGAC
>DATMWO010000014.1:0-7671 GCA_035562475.1 Methanoregula sp. | reverse complement strand
ACATATAAAGTCAGACATCATTTATGAGATAATTTTATATAGTGTAACCACAAAGTGGTAAATATGCCTCGTGCAGGCGAGGGGCGTTCAATCCGAATAGATCCCGAGGTGTATGAGGCGCTTCTCATATTAAAACGTGGGAATATGACCTTTTCAGATGTGATCGCCCAGATGCTCCGTGACTGCTATGGATGGTCTGATGAGTTTTCTGCAAGCCAGAGCGATCTGAGTGATTTTGTGGAGATAAACATCAGATAACATTGTACAAAAGACGGTGTTGGAACCAATGAACAGGATGTTTAGCGAGGATCTCAACCAGGAAAAAGTTCAGTGGGTTATCGAAAATATCGATGAGTTGTTCCTGGATATTGAAGAAGATGAAAATGATCTGTATTAACCTCACCAGTTTCCCGGTGCTCTACTCTCTTACCGGGAATAGACCGTCTATCTGAAGTTGCACGCTTCCCCCACCTAATTCTTCAATTTTTTTATGGAGTTCATCAATGAGGACAGGAATCCTCCCTTGAGTTTTTTCACTCCATTCCGCCAGATCTTTTCGGAACTGGTGCTCCTTTCCCAGCATATATTCCAGTTGGGTTTTTTCCCGTTCAAGTGAATTCATCCTCACAAGAACAGGGTCTGATGATAGCGAGTCCTGAACACTTTTCCCTGCCAACTCGTGTGTTATGATATTCGTGCAGATGGCACACAGTTCATTACTGAATCTTCCGGTATCAGAAAAGATTGCACGTTCTTCCTTGTTTTTTAGGATGATTTCCCCGGCATCGATCATCCTTAGTGCAACAGGACAGGCAGTGGCAAGGGCAGAGGCCAGATCCTTTGAATCAGGAGCTGTATGATCTGAAAGCAGATCAATGGTATGTCTGAGAGCCGAAACGTCTGTCGCATGCCGTTGTTTTGTGGCAATTTTTTCTGCTTTCCTGAAAACGTGTGCAGCAGCCATTGAAAGAGCCGTATAGAAGCGTATTTGCTCGTCCCGCTTCTTTTCTATTTCAGCAAGTGCGGATTTTTTTTCATCCGCTTCCTTCATGCCTGGATCACAAGACAGATCCCGTAACTCTTTTTCAATGCCCGTAAGCCGATAGGTAATTTCAGCAATACGAGTGGTTATCCGTGTATCCTTTTCAATGGATTTTTCGGTATCAATCCTGATATCGAGAAGTGCGTCGTACAGTGTTCGTATGGTGGTCATCAAAGCTTTTTGTTTCCGGTATGTGGTGAGTGATGTGGTTATTGCGTTCATCTCGCGCCCGATTGCATCGATCCCGGTTTTGACTGCTTTCATCTCTTCGGGAAATACTACCTGAAGGTACCGGCCCTGCCCACGGGTGCTGTTGAGACATCCTTTCACGCATTCCACCGCGGCAGAATAAAATCCTTCAATATCCTCCGGAAGGTCCTTGGATAGTGAGGCATTCATGGCCTTTAAAAACAAGGGAAGGGAATTTTTTGCAATGCTTTTGAGTTTTGGGTGGATGGCCGGGTCATGTTCAGCATCGGCGATACGGTGTACAATAAGTTGCAGTTGCGCTGTTGCATTCCTGATATTCTGTATCGGAACATATGTTTCAGTTTCAAGCAAACCCCGGGAGGTCTTCTCACGTTCATCGAGCCATGCCGGGATCGCATCAAACACAAGGGATAATTTTTCCGGCTCTTTTGGTTTCAGGAAATTCTTTATGAATTTATACATGTTTTCACCGGGATCGGATTGTTTTTGAAATACTTCCAATCCTAATTCTTTTTATTGCCTAGTCTTTCTGGGAAATCTGGCGAAGCCTTTCTACCCCGCGAATCTCCTTAAGAACCTGAACAACGGTTGGAGGAACCAGGTTTTTCCATGGCTCACCTGAGAGCATACGCCTCCTTATTTCGGTACCACTCAGGGTCTCGCGCTCGTACATTGCAGGGGATTGTACTTTGATACCCGCCTCGTTAAAGAGCTGCATAACGAGCGGATTTGAAGAGTAGCAGAGATCGAACGGGGGTGTCATCGATAAAACGTGTGCAACCCAGAGTGAGTTGCGTTTGATATCCTCAATAGGAATAACATAGAACGGGCAACCAAGGGATGCGAGTGCCCGGGTGATCATCAGAACCCGTTCACCAGCGGTAAATGGATTATCGATCAGGTGTGAAAGCTGAGCGCTTCCTATACCGATAACAATTTCATCCACCTCATGTGCCATATGTTCAAGTACCGACTGGTGTCCGTTATGGTACGGCTGAAATCTCCCTATATAAAATCCGCGTTTCATGATTTTGCTCCGGTATTCGCAATTCGCGCGGCAAATGCCCCGGCAGTGAATCCGGCATCGATGTTTACAACAGCAATGACCGAGCAGGACTGGAGCATACTTGCCAGTGCAGCCCTGCCTTCACCCATATATCCATACCCTGTGCTGACCGGAACGCCAATTACGGGCTTATCCACAAGACCGGCAACTACCGCGGGGAGCGTTCCTTCCCGTCCTGCACAGACAATAAAAACATGGGCGGTGAGTAAGGGTTTGAGTGCCGGGAAGAGCCGGTGGATGCCGGCAGCCCCAACATCATATGCTGTCCGGACTTCGCATCCCATCTCCTCAGCGATGATTTTTGCCTCCTCAGCTACACGGATATCAGAAGTACCAGCGGTGATTAAGGCTACTATCCCCCCGGTAATTTTCGGCGAGGTTCCCTTTGCAAGCACAAGGACACGCCCGGCTTCGTGATATTGTATTTCTATTCCCCTGTTTTCTACACTGTTTTTTATGGAGACGACTTGTTCAGGAATCACGCGCGTGATAATACATCGGCCAGTGGCTTCTGTATACCGCACTGCAATCTGGGCAAGGTGCGCCGGATCTTTGCCTTCGGCCAGGACAACTTCAGGCATCCCGCATCGCATGGCTCTCCCGAGGTCAAGGCAGGCAAAATTACCTATGTGATCAAGTCGGATCCCTTCTATCTCTTCTGCCGCACACTCGAGGGAAATATCCCCTTTTTTATAGCGCGACAATACATCCTGCAGTGCCTGGTTTGGAATCATAATCGTAATAATACAGATATGGAACGGCGTATAATAAGTTAGTTCATTAGTATGACGTACCTCACATATGTTGCTCTAGCCGGTGCTGCAGCAACAATATTTCTCTGGCTTCGGGATGCGCGGATCTTTTTCCGTACCGGACTCCCGGGATACCGGAAGGCAGCATATTGGGGTGTGGCATACGGAGCTCTTGCGATGCTGGGATTCGCTGTAACCTCAACCATGCCTGATTTTGAACTGCTTGGTCTTGGTCTGATTCTGGGTGCATTGTATTTACAGGGCAGGATTGAACGCGAGAAGGTGTGGGGAAGTGAAGGAGCGCTCCAGCGGTTTTTGGGAAGTGTACCAATCCGCAGAGCGAATAAGAAATAACACCAGCACAAACAGTATAGAACAGGGATTTTCCTATGCTTCAAAAACCGAGAGGGACGCGGGATTTTTTACCGGATGAGATGGAAGCGCGACGTTCGATTGAATGGCGCATGCGGGAGATAGCGCGCTGCTGGGGCTACCGGGAAGTCTGCACTCCAGAATTCGAAGATCTTGATCTTTTCACGATGCGTTCGGGTGAAGGGATTATTGAAGAGATGTATGTCTTTGAGGACAAAGGGGGACGCAAGCTTGCCCTGCGACCTGAGATCACTGCCGCTGTGATACGGATGTACATAAACGAAGCAAAGGTTGCACCTAAACCTTTACGCTGGTGCTACTTTGCTGACTGCTTCCGGTACGAGCGCCCACAAAAAGGGCGGTATCGCCAGTTCTGGCAATTCGGTGTAGAGCTTATTGGAGCAGATACCGCGCCTGCCGATGCAGAAGTTATCATGCTGGCGGCTGATATGCTCAATACCACCGGTGTTATTTATGATCTGAAAGTCGGGCACCTGTCATTTATGAAGAACCTGCTTAAAGATCTCGAGCCTTCTGCTCAGCGGAGGGTGATGGCATATCTGGACAAGAAGGATTTTGACGGCTTGAAAGCCAGCCTTGAATCGATGGAGAAACCTGATCTTGGCAATTCCCTTATTTCACTCGTTGATTGCCGCGATCTTGCAGAGGCATTCGAAATAGCCGGCACGATTCCTGAAAAAGAGCGCATTTACCAGACAATAACTACTCTCGATGCAGCAGATGTGAACTATTCTCTTAATTTTGGCATCGCCCGTGGATTAGACTATTATACAGGAATGGTCTTTGAAGGATTTGCACAGAACCTGGGAGCAGAGAACCAGATACTCGGTGGTGGTGCATATCGTCTCGCCCAGCTTTTCGGCGGTGATGATGTAGCATCCTGCGGGTTTGCGATTGGATTTGACCGGGTTATGGTCTCACTCGGAGAAACACAGCAGAGAAAAGATACCATTGTTGCCATTGTCTGCACGAATGAGGGTCGTACCCGTGCACTCGAAATAGCCCGTATTTTCAGGGCAGCCGGCATCCGTTCAGAGCTGGATCTTATGGAGCGGGGACTGGGTGCCCAGCTGGCTCATGCATCCAAGACCGCCGATTTTGCAATCGTGATTGGCAAGCGTGAAGCAGACTCAGGGAATGTGACACTCAAGAACCTGC
Source organism: Methanoregula sp. (assembly GCA_035562475.1). Taxonomy (GTDB): domain Archaea; phylum Halobacteriota; class Methanomicrobia; order Methanomicrobiales; family Methanospirillaceae; genus Methanoregula. Next base: position 3,050 of record DATMWO010000014.1, on the reverse strand, counting down.
ATAGCGGTGAGCAGAAGACTCTGGATCCTGCATCAGCCATTGCCGAGGTGGGATCGTATGGCGCTGGCTGATGAGCTTGCAAAGCAGCAGCGCAGCATCAGTGTCGCAGAGTTCTTTGAGAAGAACAAACACCTCCTCGGTTTTGATTCCCCAACCCGTGGCGTAATCACTACTATCAAGGAAGCAGTGGACAATGCACTGGACGCCTGCGAAGAGGCGCAGGTGCTCCCGGATATTTTTATCAGCATTAAAAAAGTCTCAAACGATATTTTCAGGATTATAGTCGAAGATAACGGTCCCGGTATTGTACCAGCCCAGGTGCCGTTTGTCTTTGGAAAACTTCTTTACGGCTCCCGGTTCCACCAAATCCGGCAGACACGCGGGCAGCAGGGAATCGGGATTTCGGCCGCTGTGCTCTATGCCCAGCTCACCAGTGGTGTTCCGACTCTTGTGATCTCCCGAACTGGTGTAAAGGAATCTGCATACAAATGTGAGATTCAGATAAAGATCGAGACCAATGAACCTGACATTGTCTCCCAGCAGCCGTTTGAATGGGACCGGATTCACGGAACCAGAGTACAAATCGAGTTTAAAAGCACGATGTCGGCAAAGAAAAAACTCCTCGAGTATCTCAAGTACACTTCCGTGGTGAACCCCCATGCGCGGTTCCGGGTGGAGCTCGACGATGAATCGTTCACGTTCGAGCGCGTGAGCCAGGAAGTCATAGCCTGCCCTGTCGCAGTCAAGCCTCACCCGCACGGGATAGAGTTCGGTCAACTGAAAAGGATGGCAGTGGCAAGTGACCAGAAACTTGCTGATTTCCTGATAGAAAATTTCAGCCGTGTCGGAAAAAAGACTGCTCAGGACATGTGTGATAAGTCCGGCCTGAAAGCCACGGCCAAAGTGTCGGGATTTTCCGCAGATCAGCTCAAGGCGCTCCTTGGTGCAATGCAGGAAGTTTCTGTGCCAGCTCCCCTCACCACCCAGTGCCTGTCGCCTATTGGGGAGGAACTGATCCGGCGCGGGTTGGACAAAGAGTTCCAGATGGACTTTGTCACGGCACGCACCCGGCCTGCTTCAGTCTTCTCCGGGCACTCGTTCGTAGTCGAAGCGGCAATCGGGTATGGAGGAAAGCTGCCCCCTGAGGGAAATGCAATCATCCTCCGTTTCGCCAACCGCGTCCCGCTCATGTACCAGCAGGGTGCCTGTGCAATCACCAGTAGTATCTCAAATGTCAACTGGAAATTGTACAACCTCTCCCAGCAGGGACTCCCTACGGGTCCTATTCTTATCCTCGTCCATGTTGCTTCCACCAATGTGCCATTCACCAGTGAGAGCAAGGATGCAATTGCCAGCATTCCGGAGATTGAAAAGGAGATTGTTCTTGCACTGCAGGATCTTGGGCGTGATCTCAAACTCTTTGTCTCCCGGCGGGACAAGAACAAGGTAGCCGAGGACCGGGCCCGGGCAGTCTGCGCGATTATACCGGAAATTGCCCTGAAAGTAAGCGAGATCGTAGAAAAACCGCCCGTTGATACCACTCCTATTGAAGGGAAACTGATGCGCAAGCTGATCGTGAAAAAGGGAACGATTGATGGCCGGATCTCGATCGAGCTGAACAATTACACCGCCAACGATGTGGATGTGTCTGTCTACGATATCTCACAGGACGATGCTGCCGATGCCGAGCCCAAAGCCGCATTCGTGAGCGAGATAGACGGCCAGTTCACGAAGGTATGGAAGGTTTCTGTTCCGCCACAGACTGTATGGCGCGTCTCATACTCCGGGAAAGGCGGGGGACTTCTCGACATCCGGGGTATTGACGATACCAAGAAGATGGTGGTGGATCTCGATGTCTAAAGAGGAGCTGGAAAAGAAGTCGATGGCGGCGCTGCTCAGGATCGCGAGTGCATGGTACGATCAGATGAAGGCAGGGGATATACCTTCCATATCGCTGCCTACGCGGACGAAATATAACATTGAATATGATGATGCCAGCGAAGTCTGGAAATATGGCGACAAAGAGAGTATGCGCACCGCAGCTTCGGCAAAGAGTGCTACGCACCTCTTAAAGATGGCGTACGTTATCGGGTTTATCAAACAGCAGCTGAAAGAGAACCGATCGTCAACGCTCAGAGAAATGTACTATATCTCTGAAGGATGGAAGCGGGCGAAGTTCGGGGCGCAGGAAGAGAGCAATTTTCTTATCGAAGATCTTGAGATCATCTCTGAGGTCCCTCGCGAGGGTTTTCATTTACATCCTGAAGAGAATGGTGCATCGATCTATGGTCCGATGCGGATCCGTGAAGAGACACGCAGGGGGATGCGGGCTATTCACTGCCAGGATGATGTGGGACAGGCAGGATATACGATCCCCAACAATGTTGAAAATATCGAGTTTGTAGATCATGATGCGAAGTTTGTAATCGCCCTTGAAACAGGAGGTATGTATGACCGGTTGATCGAGAACGGGTTTGACGAGGAATACAATGCGATTCTTGTTCACCTGAAAGGCCAGCCAGCACGTTCCACCCGGCGGATGCTGAACAAGATCAGTTCAACATGGAACCTACCGGTACTCGTTTTCACGGATGGTGATCCGTGGTCGTACCGCATCTTTGCCTCAGTTGCCTACGGGTCGATTAAGAGTGCGCACATGTCGGAGCTGCTGGCAACACCACGGGCGCAGTTTTTAGGCCTGCAGCCCAGTGATATCCGGGATTACAACCTTCCCTCAGATAAACTGACGGACAAGGATGTGGAGGCTTTGAATGCCGAGCTGACGGATCCCCGGTTTGCAACCGAATACTGGAAGAAGCAGATCAACCTGCAGATAAGCCTGGGTCTGAAATCGGAACAGCAGGCGTTTGCGGCCCGGGGGCTGGATTTTGTGACGAAGACGTATTTACCCGGGCGGTTGAGTGAGATGGGGATTCTGAAGAGCTGATGGGAGTATGAGTCAGGGTGATATGTATACCGATGGGGATTACCTGAAAAATAATCCAACATGGGACGTGGAAGATGCTCCATGGAAAGCAGATCTCATATTC
>DATMWO010000013.1:0-10044 GCA_035562475.1 Methanoregula sp. | reverse complement strand
CTCTTAATTAATACAACTTTTTTTTATTCTGGACTTCCCTTAGCTTAACGATATTGTACAAAAAGTGTCCAGAGCGAGATCCCTGCAACTACGATGTTGCAACGGCTACGCACTCTTCAATCGAGCCAATCCGGGTGACTGCACCGCACATATCCGGTACATAGGCAAGCGCTTTACCGCTGTTTACCATAATTGCCTGGTATTGTTCCATCACTGGTGAGACTACCATACAGGTGTCGGCATAGACCCGCGCACCACTTTTCTCAATTTTATCAACGATCATACGATTGTTACCAATAACTCCCTGTGCGGCAAAGATATAGAGAGGTTTTGTGACAGTTTTCCCTTTCAGGAGCCGGGCAATTTCAATAAGTTCATCGGGTGAGCAGTGCGGACAGCCAACAGCGACTGCGTCAACAGGAATGTCGGTAAAAAGCTGGTCAATATCAGCTGGTTCGATGCTGATGACCTCAAGACCTGAAATATTAAACTGGTTCTTCTTCGCCTCCGGGGTCACACCATTGACATGATAGAGAGCCACCGCCCCGGTTGCCGCCATTGCAGCACCGAGTGCTTTCAGCTGGTCATGATTGGGCGTGATACCTCGAAAAAACGGTATTTTATTGCCCACCAGTTTCCCGGTATGATAACCAAGAGCACCGTAACGGGCAATGCCCCAGTCTTTCTCATCGGATTTTATGTCAATAACCACATCAGGTGTGCGATTTTTATCAAGATGTAACCCATAACAGGGGGTTTTTCCAACCAGAGCTGCAGCAAGCGCACCTGGTCCCCCCTCCCTGTTTGTCCGTGCACCGATGACCGAGTTGGCGTAACTGACCGCTGATGATTCCGACCATGCCAGGTGATCGCCAAAGGAAGTTTCATGCAGGTAATACGGAGTGCAGGTGCATTCAAGTTTGACCCCGAGCCGTTCATATGCCGCGATAACAGCCTGTTGTCGTTCTGCAAACGCTGGTTCGATACCCATTTCCTTCCAGCGTCCACGGGGCATGCCAATGGGGTTCAACACCGCCGGGACAACTGCACGGGCATCAAGACTGGAAAGCCATGCAAGCCCGTATTCACCGATTGTTTTGTAGGATGCGCCGCTGACCTGTGCACTTCTGATCCTGACGAGACGTTCTGCACCAAAGACCTTCCCAAGAGCTACGAGAAGTTCCAGCATCTTTTGCCGGGTCTCACCATTCTCACCGGCAAGCATCTTCTCGTCGTCAGGATCAAGATACATCTGGTTCACCAGGTCGCGCGCGAAAAGTCTTCCTCGCGTCCAAGCACCATTGTTGCATCGACCCCGACTTTCACGTTTGTTCCATCCTCGAGCTGGCAGGGATCGAGGGACGAACCCCGCACACCGGTAATCACCATGACATCCCGGTCGCCGCTCACGCGGGTCGCAATTGCATACTCTACGTCAAGAGGATCACAGGGATTGATATCCTCATCTACAATAACAACGTGTTTTAATGACGTATGTGCGGCAAATGCGGCCATAATCGCATTTTTTGCATCCCCCTGGGTACTTTTTTTAATCTGGATAACCGCATGAAGATAGCCGCAACCGCCTTTAGTCAGGACGACGTTCCTGACTTCAGTCACTCCGGCTACCGCCCGATAAATTTTCGGTTCATAGGGTGCACCCATCAGCATTTTATGTTCATCGCCACCAGGCAGAATACCATGATAGATAAAGTCAGGTTTAAGATGCATACCGGTAAATTCAATCACCGGTTGGCGTCTCACGGGGTCATAGGTTCCGGTAATATCAACAAAAGGTCCCTCCTCTGTGACTTCCCCCCCGATATATCCTTCTAAGACGATCTCGGCATCCGGGACCAGCACGCCATTACTGCACTGCCGGACGGTAATTTCACCTCCCAGAAGTTCAGCTGCAAAACCAAGTTCCCTACCTGGGGGAACACGGGTGCAGCTGGCAAATGTCACAGCAGGATGCGTCCCAATGGTAACCGCAATTGGGAGTTTCTCTCCCTTTGCCAATGCTTTTCCCAGCATCACATGTGTATGCCTGCCCTCAACAAGCCGTGCGGCAACCCGGTGTTTGTCCAGAACCTGCATCCGGTGGATGGATGCATTCTCCATTCCCTCAAGCTGTGAGAAGACAATCCCCGAGGTAAGATACTTCCCGGCATCCTTAGGGAAATGGTGCATGATGGGAATAATTGAGAGATCGGGTTTTTTCATAGTGAGTGTGCCTGTCGTTTTTACCCTCCCATCAAATTTCGCATCGGCAAGTGTTTTTACCAGATCCTTCTCGTTAATTCCGAGAGCAATGGAGAGAGCGTGACGGCTCGCGGTGAGATTCATAACCGCCCGGGCTCCATCAATCTTATGGAAAAACAGGAGTTTGTCTGTTGAAGCTGCCAACTTTGGCGCCTGCATATCAGCTGAAACAGGCTCCTCTACATCAATAACAAGATCGTGTTCCCGCATTTTCTCAATGAAGTCACGCATCGTAACCGCTCCAGCGCTTTGCAAGTGTATGTTCCACCTCGAGATGATCAAGTACACGGGCGACGACCATGTCAACCAGATCATCAATCGTTTCCGGATTATTGTAGAACCCGGGACAAGCTGGCATAATCGTCGCCCCGGCATCTTCAGCAGCAAGCATGTTCTTCAGATGGATCTTTGAGAGCGGGGTTTCCCTTGTGACCAGAATACAGGTACGGTGCTCCTTAAGGCAGACATCTGCGGTCCGGGTGAGCAGGTTGTCTGCATATCCCGTAGCAATTGCTGCTAGCGTCTTTGCGCTGCAGGGAATTACTACCATACCGTCAAACCGGTTCGATCCGCTTGCGATCGGTGCCGCAATCTTGTTGATCGAATGGTATGTTGCATTGAACCCTTCAAAGGAAACACCTTCGTGGGCGGCAATCTGCTGCGCAACCTCCGAAACGATAATGTGAACCTTCGCATCCCTGCAGAGCACCTCAAGCAGTCGTCGTGCATAGCACATCCCGCTCGCACCAGTCACTCCGATAACAAATTCTTTTTCCATTGTATCCTCGCGCTCTCCTGTGATACCAATGTCTGATTCAGGATAAAAAGAGTTTATGCCGGAATGGTCAGGAAAAAATCAAAAAATTATTTTGTTTTTGGTGGCGCAAAGAAGCGGTACCGCACGTGCGCTTCTTCCACGCGACGTGCATGCGTCGGGTTAAGGTCCCGCCGCGCTTCAATTACAAGAGTATTAAGAATATTGTGAAGGCGAAGTGTATCGTAATCCTTGTCTTTGTGTTCATTTAAAAAGTCTAAAAGATCGCTTGTGCTCTTGAGCACACCGGAACTTCCCACAAGGTTCAGGCGGTTGAGTGTTATGGCAAGGTTCTTTTTTGCGATATCCATTTTGTAAGGATCACCGGTGGCGAGGTTCAGCTCGGTAATAGCATTCAACAGATCCGTATAGACCTTGAGTTTGTAGGAGCTTTCGTGCATCCTGCGCTCAGCTCCGCGAAGTTTCAACAGCGTAATGGTCATGACAACAACAATTGCCACAACACCACATATCACAACAATCCAGTCTTCAATCATTGTATTCACCTCAATAATCAGGGATTCCTCTTTGCCACAGCGACATCCACTTTAACCCGATTTCCTCTCATCTCTATTTTGTAAGGTCCGGTATTATACATTGGTATCAGGTGCTTGAGCTCAAAACCATTGGTACGACCATACCCGTAGATATCTGACTGCCCTGTATCAGTATTGGTAACATTCATTTCAAACCAGCTATAGACGACGTCGTCTGTCAGAGGAAGAACATCAAACTCAATTCCCCACGAGACCGTGTCAACCCGGATCTCTTCTGTATAAATTTGCTTCTCACTCTGGAAGGCGTACGTTTTCTTCAGGTAATGATCGCTCATGGAAAACGAGGGTTTTGAAAGGGGAATCGTTGGGGTTTGTGCAATTTCTGATGGTTGAACGGGAGTGGGTTCCGGTGTGGTACCAGGTAACAGACCCTGGATACATCCGGCACTGATTGCTAACGCGAAGATGAGTATAAGAAAGATGAATATCCTGTTTTTCATATGGGTGAGTGTTGGGAGAAAGTAATATAATATTTTTTATTAATGTGTCGCAGGAATCCGTCAAAACAGAGTGTCCTGTCGTGTCGGTTTTTTTAAGTGTAGAACCTCACAGCCAACTTCTGCAACCAAATCCCTGTGTTCGGGAAGGGTATACACACCGAGGCGCCACTGTTCCCGTCGGGTAATATTGAGGGTTCGGATGCGAGGAGAGATCTCGTTAAAACCGACAACCATATGCCGGTTCTTCACGCGTACTCCAAGTGACATCTCATGGGGAGTTGAGGGAATATCTACAAGGACCTCATGCGGGAGGAGGCCGGCATTCGATGCGATCTTTGCAGCGAGTTCACGACATTTTTCTATAGGTATTCCCTGCTCAAATAACGGGGTACTTACCTGATCATTACCCGCATAAATTGCCCGTTTATAGAGCCGGCGCTCATAAAGACGAAGGGCTAGGTCTCGGGCAACAGGATTTTCTGAAGTACGCAATGCATGCAAACAGGTCGAGTCATCCATCTGGAAGAGTTGTTGGGAGACCTCGTTTTCTTCACTATTGAGATGTTCCAATACTGCCAGCTGGAACATGCTCTCACCAATCCGACTCACGTGATGATAATATACGGTCGGCCGCATGAGCGTGCGCGCAATAAGAAGCGATTCGGCCGCATTCACCCCATTCTCATCAAGAACCGTACCCTCGCTGGTCCGGATCAGGTGCCGGATGAGGCGCTGTGCATCGACTGAACCGTAGGGAGCACCGGTATAATAGGCGTCCCGAAGAAGGTAATCCATCCGGTCTACATCCAGATCACCATGAATTATTTGGGACAACGAATGATTTCCTTTCACAACAGCACATAGTTCATCAGGATCAATCCCCCATGCACGGAGCACACTTCCCACCTGATCCTCGATAATAATTTTAATATCGTCGTGGGTTCGATGCAGAAATTTCTCCATAAGCGGTTCGCTCGCATGGGAAAAAGGGCCGTGACCGATGTCATGAAGAAGGGCTGCAGCGAGAACCAGGGTATGTTCACTTTCAGAAAGCCCGAATCGGTGTGAGGCTACATCTGCAAGAAACATAGTACCGAGCGAGTGTTCAAAACGCGTATGATTGGCACCGGGATACACAAGGTACGAAAAACCGAGTTGTTTAATGTAGCGGAGACGCTGCAACACCTGAGAATCGAGCAGGGCTAATGCAAAATCTTCGACTTCAACATAACCATGGACCGGGTCTTTTATTATTTTCACGATTTCACTAAAAGAATCTTCATATATCACGCATTAAAGTATTGAGTAATGATCACGTTCCTTTCCGGGGGTACAGGCACCCCGAAGCTCCTGCGGGGAATGCAGAAAGTTATGGACCGGCATGAAATCTCAGTCGTCGTTAACACTGCTGAGGATATATGGATATCGGGGAATCACATCTCACCAGATCTTGACACGGTTATGTACTTGTTTGCCGGTATTCTCAATACCGATACATGGTGGGGGATCAGGAGCGATTCATTTACCACCCACGACGAGATTGCCCGGTTGGGCATTGATGAGTTCATCGCTATCGGGGATAAGGACCGTGCAGTGCAGATCGCCCGCGGTGAAATGATAAGAAACGGGATGCGACTGACTAATGCTACAAAAATTCTCTGCGACCGGTTCGGTGTCCGGGAGAATGTTCTCCCAATGACAGATACCGAAGTGACAACACTGGTAAAAACAGATCTCGGCCTGATTCACTTTCAGGAATACTGGGTACGGGCAAAAGGAAAGATCGAGATTAAGCAGGTAGTGAGGAGTTTTAATGAACCACCTGTGGCAACTGAAGAGGTTCTTGCAGTGATTGAAGCAAGTGATGTTGTGGTTATCGGGCCGTCCAATCCTATCACCAGTATTTCCCCGATTCTTGCATGTGAGGGAATAAAACCTGCCCTGGTGGACAAATTGGTGATTGCAATAAGTCCGTTCATTGGTGATACCCCGGTCAGCGGTCCTGCTGGTGCACTCATGCAGGCAGCAGGATTCGAACCAAGCTCAAGGGGGACATTAAAGTGTTATGAAGGGATCACCAACATATTCGTGCAGGATATCCGCGATACGATAGAGGTCAGCAATTCGGTCAGGTTTGACACGCTCATGATCGATGAAGATAAGAGTGTCGCACTCGCTCAGGAAATCCTGCGCCTTACAAGGTGAAGTTAATCGACTGTCCAGATGTGTTATTTTCCGGGCAATTTTTTTGCAAACCTATATAATGGTGCACAATAAGGGTTATCGTGGGAGAGATGGACGTAAAAATGGACAGGAAGATTCTTGTTTCACTCTTAGTATGCTGTGTGTTAATCTCCGGATGCATATCAAGTCAGGAGAAAGGAACCCTTCAAATTACCTCATCACCTTCGGAGGCTCAAGTATACCTAGATAGTCAATATCAGGGTAGTACACCAAGTACAATTACAAATGTGGAACCAGGAAATCATACGCTTGAATTCCGTTCTCCCGGTTATCAAAGTTGGTCAACAGTCATTTTGGTTTCTTCAGGTACATCTCACTATTATGCTGCATTAAAAAGTCTTCCCGATACTCAGATACCTCAGGAAAAAACTCCACTAATTATTCCTTCACCACCCAAAGTTACCGTTCAGGCAAGTAAAGAGACAATGATTATTGGAGACTCTATCCTGTTTTCAGGAACGAGTTCCGGCCATGATAATGTGTTATTGACACTATACGGGCCAGGATATTACACCCACGGAGTGATTCTTGACAAACCAAGCGTAAATTCCGCAGGTTCATGGAGTTATACCTGGAATCCAGGATTTTCTATCCAGTCAGGTTCATACACTCTGGTAGTGGAGGACGCAAAAAAAATAACATCCGGCAGAGTTGAGTTTTCGGCTGTTGGTGGGGGAGTTGTATCCATTGCAGCGAATTCTTACGCAGCTGCACCTGGAGAGTCTATCACATTTTCGGGCCAATGCACAACTGGTGCACAAAATGTTTTACTCGTATTATATGGGCCTGCACGGTACTCCAGTGGCGTTGAATTAGGTTCGTTGTCTTGTTTGGCAGATAAAACATGGAATTTTAAATATACTCTTGAAAGCTCCATGCCTTCCGGTTATTATACCATGTATGTGTATGATCTCCCAAAAACGGCATCCAGTACCACCCAATTCACGGTTGGCTTCACCTCGTGATCACCTAAAAAAATGCAGCGGGTAGCTATTCCACTTCCTTTTCTGGAACTGTTTTGAAAAATTGATAAAATCGTCATACTATGGTGGAACATCAGTGAGTTTGGTCTGAAATCAAACCATATCCCTCAAAAATGTCAGTACATTTTTGTTTGTTTCTAAGAGGGTTTTTATTACCTCACATCAATGGGACGGTCTGTATCACACCACAGATCGATAAAAAAACCGGTTAAATTATCCCAAAGAGGATTAAAACCTGTCACAGGTATCCGATACCTATTTGAAGGATTTTATACTAATACTCGTTCGGAGAAAGTACATGGGCATCACAAAGAAATTTGTCAATATGTTTAAGTCAGGCAAAGGTGATGAAGGGGGGAAAAAGGAGCGGGAGGAAGCACAGTTACAAACGCAGACGCTGCGGTATGAAAGCTTCCTCACAGCACTTAGTGAAGGTGATCTGGATACCCGGTGGAACGCGGTGCGATCGGTTGGCGACCTTGGCGAGCCATTCATCGAACCTCTCATCCGTGGTCTCAAGGATGAATACTGGATAATAAGGCGGGGTTCAGCAGATACACTCGGAAAAATAGGTGCTCCTGCTGTGGGACCATTAATTGAGGCACTGCACGAGCCAGGTGAAGATGTTCGGCAGGAAATTATCCGTGCGCTTCAATTGATTGGTGAGCCTTCCGTAGGTGCATTAATTCAGGGGTTAAAACACGGTCACCCGTTCATCCGGAGAGGTGCTGTTCAGGCACTCGGGATCATGGGTGAGACACGGGCTGTACCCCAGCTTATTGAATCTCTCAAAGATTCCGATGCCATGGTTCGATACGAAAGCGCCGTCGCACTTGGCAGAATCGGGAATCAACGTGTAATAGGGCCTCTTATCGAAACACTCAATGATGTAAAAGAGCCTGTCCGGATGGCCGCAATGGCAACACTCTGCTCTCTCGGTGAGCCAGCTATTGAACCACTTATCCGTGCACTCATCGATCCAAATGAGGATATCTGCCACCGGGCAACACTTGCTCTGGTCACTATCGGCGAACCTGCAGTAGATACTTTGATCAAAGCGCTCGGTGATCAGACCCCGGGTATCCGCAAGGGTGCTGTAGAAGTGCTCGGGCAGATAGGGAACACTCGGGCAATCCCTCCAATCATGGAGAGACTAAATGACCCCGAGCGGTCAGTCCGTATTGAAGTCGTAAAAGCACTGGCTGCTCTTGGAGTTCCAGCCATAGCGCCTCTCATGCAGGTATTCCGTACGGGAGATGCTATGGTGAGGACAAGCGCTATGGAAGCGCTATGGATGCTTGGGCAGCCTGCGACGACACCTCTGATCATGGTATTAAAAGACGACCAGAGCGATGTACGGAAGCGTGCAGCACTCCTGCTCGGGGAGATTGGCGACCAGAAAGCTGTTGATCACCTGACCAGCCTCCTCACTGATGAAAATGTCGCCGTGAGACGCGAAGCATTCGAAGCACTTGAGATGATCAAGAAAAGAACTCCACATTAATGCCTGTATTCCCTCTTTATTTACCTTGTCAATACATGAATTCTTTTTTTGGACCGCAGGATTTTTTCGATTGGTTGATTGAGAGAACCCCAGAATCGTTTTTTTAAGTAATCCTCATATCCTTCCGGATACCTTTTTCATGTATGATTTCGCTTGCAGAAATCAAGGAAGCTGAAATACGGATTTCTCAACACATAATCCATACCCCCCTTGTCTTCTCTCCAACAATTTCTCAGATAACCGGGGCAAAGGTCTACCTTAAGCTCGAAACACTTCAGAAATCGGGATCATTCAAGGTGCGAGGGGCAACAAATAAGATTCTTTCTCATATCGATACAATCAGGGAGCAGGGAGTTATCGCTGCCTCAGCCGGAAATCATGCGCAGGGTGTTGCGGTTGCAGCACATTCTGCAGGCATTCCCGCTACAATCGTCATGCCTGAATGGTCTTCCATATCAAAGCAGGAAGCGACCAGAGGGTATGGGGCACAGGTTATAATTCATGGCCAGACTTTAGAGGAGAGTATCATGAGGGCGCAGCAGATCGCATCTCAAGGGCGGCTATTTATCCACCCGTACGATGATGAGGAAGTGATTGCCGGGCAGGGAACTATAGGACTAGAGATTCTCGCTGATCTCCCAGAGACAGACATGATCATAATCCCGGTCGGGGGGGGAGGATTAATCGCCGGCATAGCCACGGCTGTAAAAGCAAAAAAGCCAGAAATCAGAATCATAGGGGTCCAGACAGAAGCGTGTCCCTCCGTTGGAGAAGCGATCCGGCACGGATCTCCATACCGGATTCCGGTGAGAGATACTATTGCTGACGGTATCCGTGTAGCAGAGACAGGTAAAAACACGCTACCTGTCATACAGCACTATGTCGATCATCTTGCACTTGCATCTGAAGATGAGATCGCTGACGCAATGCTCCTGCTGCTCGAACGCAAACATGTAGTCGCCGAAGGTGCAGGTGCTGTGCCGCTTGCCACATTACTGAATGGTTCCATTGATGTGCAGTCCGGTAGTACGGTTGTGCTCGTGATTAGTGGGGGGAATATTGAAAGTGCCCGGCTCTTCCGGGTCATCCGGCAATCTCTTGCCCGTAAGGGACAAACTATGCACTTTTCCGTAATTCTGGATGACCAGCCCGGAGCTCTGGCACTCCTCCTGGCCGTGATCGCAAAGGAGCGGGGCAACATTCTCCATATCCACCATATGCAGGGAGAGAGTGATGTACC
>DATMWO010000012.1:0-12602 GCA_035562475.1 Methanoregula sp. | reverse complement strand
GGATTTCCCGTTCCTGATCCATAAATCCACCCTGAAGTATACAACAGATTTGGGAAGGGAGAGGGGGTACCTGTCCTCGTTACCCAGTATACCCTGGATGAAAAAATTGGTAGTGATACGGGTACAGGAAACGAAAGGTTTTGCGTCTTTTGATCAGGTCACCAATTTTTCCAGGAACTCTTTTCCTTCGGGGCTTGTAAACAGCGGAAGATCACGATCAACCGTAACAGCACTGCGTTCGGTTATTACCGTCTGTTGGGTGATCGGGTTGAACCCTTCCTTTTCCGTGAGCTTCTTATAGACCAACACACCCCTCCGCTGCCATGCCGGAGTAGTGGCAAGGTTGAACCCCCGTTTATGCATCATATCATGAAGATCTTTTGCCGGCAGGCCCTTTAACCGGGCTGCTGCCTTTTTTGCACTCATCCCTTCTTCAATCAACACCTGCTGGCAATAACCGTTTATATGATTGCGCCATGCCTCGTTCTGCCGGTTGGTCAGATATTCGAGAGCAAATTCCCGTGTTGCCGGAATGACCCGTGCATCGAACGAAAGGGTAGTTGTCGCTCCGAGGGCAAGGGTGAGTGAACTTGCCGCAAAGGAAGCGGACACCGAGTCGATCTTTTCCACCCTGCCATTAAACGGGAGTTGGGTGAAATAGAGGCTGATCTCGTCTGAGAAAGTAAACGCAAAATCAGGACAGAGCCCGCTGTCAGCCACAAGCAATTGGCATACCTGAACCATTGCATCGCTGAACCGGTCATCAAATGGTTTTTTCAGGGCAAGGTTCTCTGCAAGCCGGTGAAATGCACGCCCGTCAAGCCTGACAAAAACAGGGGGAATCGTAGTGATTGCTGAAAATATTTCCCGGTTTTCCATACAACAACCATGCAGGAGCAAAAAAATATGAACGATTCTCCCGCAGCAACCCGATTCCTTTCTTACTCTTCCACACTGCCGCCCGTGAAGGCTCCCGGCAGGTGGCGGATCAGGACGATATCGTCTATCGCGCTGATGATTCGGTAGGGGATCTTGAGGCCTTTGAAATTTTTCAGCTCAAAGAGCTGGTCATTGACCTTGCTGACTACAATTGAATCTATCTTCTTCTGATCCACATCAATGAGAACATCTTCGACTTCGCCGACAAACATGCCCTTGTCCGTATAGATCTGAAGCCCGAACAACTCCGTAATCTGGGTTTCCATCGTTATCAGATGAAAGTATATACTTAAGAGTTAAAAAGATAATCCTTTGTTATGGACGGGTCTTTTCGGATCGGGCGCTTGTTTGGGATTCCTATCCTGATCCATTATTCCTTTATTCTGGTCATCCCGCTGTTCGCCTGGATCATCGGGAGCCAGATTACGCTCACCGCAGATATGCTCCAGGGAGTTTTTTCCGTCCCGATCGATACCTCGCAGATTACCGAGGGCATTATGCCCTGGGTTCTTGGTACCGTTATTGCTCTCGGCCTTTTTGGAGGCGTCCTCATTCACGAACTTGCTCATTCGCTGGTCGCCCGCCGCAAAGGGATCAAGATTAACAGCATCACGCTCATGATCTTCGGCGGTATTGCGGCTATGGAAGAAGGGGTTCCGGACCCGAAAGCCGAACTGCCCATGGCGCTGGTAGGACCTATCGCCAGTCTCGTTGTCGGTCTGATGTGCGTTGGGATTGCGTATGCAGTTCCCGCTGCCATAAAGAACCCTCCTGTCGCAGGTGTGGTGATCTTTGTATTTGGATATCTCGGGTTGCTCAATATTATCCTCTTTGCATTCAATCTCTTACCGGCATTCCCGATGGACGGGGGCAGGGTGCTGCGTGCATGGCTGGCTGAAAGGATGCCACTCCATCGTGCGACAAAGATTGCTGCAGACATAGGGAAAGGCTTTGCAATTGTCTTTGGCCTTATCGGACTCTTTTTCTTCTCCCCCTTCCTGATCCTCATCGCGCTCTTCATCTATATCGGCGCGAGCATGGAGTCGGCAGCGGTGAAGTACAGTTTCCTGCTGCAGGATGTGACCGTTGGCGACATGATGAGCAGCCCGGTAACGACCGTTCCCCCTACTCTTCCCGTCAGCCAGGTTATCACCATGATGTACTCAAGCAAGCATCTCGGGTTTCCTGTTGTCGATCGGGATACGTTGATCGGCATGGTGACGCTTGCTGATATTAACCATATGACTTCGATAGATCGTGAGGCGATGCAGGTCCGGGATGTCATGACCCGTGACCCTGTTACACTCCCTCCTACAGCGCCGGTGATTGATGCACTGAAGATCATGTCAGCACGCAACTTCGGCAGGATCCCGGTTGTGCAGGACGGCAAAATTCTCGGGATCGTAACCCGGACAGACATCATCAAAGTGACGGAACTCAAGCAGATTTGATTTTATAAGAACTCCAAAAAAAAACGGGCACGGGAATTTATTTTGATAAAATTTCATTGCAGTTTTGACATTTGATTCATCTTCAGATCGTCGTACAAGGAAATGCCGTACCCCTGAAAAAAATGATGGTCTGTTAATCGGTCTGGACACATCTTTCACCGATGTTCCGGCCTTCAAGGCAATAGCTAATCTCTCTCATAAGCTTCCCATCCGGAGCTAATCGGGATTCCAGACTGATGCATGCATTCTGCCCTATATGACCGCAAGAAGTACCTGCAAGATCAATACATCTGGTCATACTTACCCCTTGTTCGTTGAGATCATTTCCTTCTGCTGAAACATCCCGTCCGATACTGTCACACAATCCAGGGTCTTTGAATTTTACAGCAAGGTACTGGATACAATCGTAATAGGTATAAGAGCCATTTCCTGTCGACTGACGCACCAGTGGGTTACACCAACTACCCTTTTTCCACCACTCTGCCACGAAAATCCGGCATTTGCTCCTGGGTCCGGCCTCTTCAATTTTACCACATAATAGGGCATTTCCACTGAACCGTGCTATGTACTGGTAGCAATGCTCCCGATCTTCCCCCGATACATATTCACAAACACCTCCCAGAGACTCCGTGGCCTGATACCACGGCCGCATTATACTATCCCTGCTGTAATTTCCGGTCAGCACTATGAAAACGACAGTAAGAAAGAAAAAAATTAAGATCCCCAAAAATATTTTCCGGTTCCAGCCCATAATTGGGAGTGAGTGATTGCAGGAATTATATTTTTCGAGAAGTGAATTTTACAATCCGGAAAACAATATCACCAGTAGTGAAAGATACCTGGGGTATCAGATGCGTATCATTGAATCCAAGAGGGAAGGTCCTGCAATTCTGCGGTATTCATCCAATGTCGCAAATGGCCGTTTCACCAGCACAGAAGCCACTTTTTTCTTCCCTATACCCGGGAGCCATTTTAATGCGGTTGCCGGGAGCATGTTGATCTCGATGGGAACGGGTAAGGCTGTCACAGAACGCATACCCCAGTCAACCACCACAGCATCAAGAATACTCCGTTCTGAAAGCCGGACCGGAATGCCGACAAGGATGGGGTACGAGCCCATCTGTCTCCCGAAAGAGAGATCCCCGAAGACTTCAATGCGAACATCGCGAAGTACGGTACCAAGGGGAAAGACCCGCTGGAGCATCGGGAGATCAATTTTATGCCTCACAAATTCCTTGAAACGCCTGAACCGGTGATCATATTTCCCCAGAGTATTATGTGTGTACGCCCGTGTGCCTTCAAACGGCATCACCTGCCGGATGTTTACGCGCCTGACGGAAAGCCCGGCATCACGTACTTGAACGAGAAACTGTTCGTTCATGTCGTATGTCTCCTCGGTCTCTCCCGCCAGACCGCACACGAAGTTGAGTCCCGGGAGCAGTTCAGGTACATTGTCCCTTCGCATGCCACCCTCTTCATTTACGATCCGGATCGCCCGGAAAACTTCATCTGATTGTGCCTTGAGGTTGTTAGCCGCTATCACTGCCGGGTCAGCAGTCTCCATACCAAACGCGGCGACATCCCCGGGGGTGTGATGCCGTATGATTGCCCGTATTGCCTCACGGCTCTCCTCTTCGTGCTTTGCGATTGTCGCAGGGTTCGTATTGTCGATATGCAGGGTTTTTAATGCAGGTGCTGCAGTGCGAATTGAGGCAAAGAGGGTCTCCAGGAGATCCGGGCGCGGTGCGGGATACTCTCCGGCACCCGCACCGTAGGCAAGAATGTCAGGCTGTCGTCCCACCCTGAAATGCCTCGCCCCGTGAGTATGGAGTGAAGTGACTTCGTCAACAATACTTTCGATGGTACGGTACTTCGGTGTCCCGTAGAAAGGTTCGGTGCAGAATGAACACCCACCCGATGCACCGTGAGAGCAGCCCCGTGCGGTCTCGAGCTCACACATCACCTGAGGGTAATCCGGATGCTGCTCAATAATCCCGCTGCCGGTAACACTCCACGGGTCGGTGCGAGTGTAATCGAGTGCTCCTGCTGGTTTATTCCCCCCGAGATAATTGTCCAGTGCAATGGCCGGTTCTCCCTTAAGCAGGGTGTCAAAACCACTGATGAACTGTTTGATCGCCCGCTGACCACCCTCTGGAGCATACCCGAACCCAATTGGACCCCCTATCAGTTTTTTTGGTCCCCTGATCATTTGTCCGATCTGCTGGATCTCAGTAAGGGTTGCAGGAGTGCCCCCGAGATATTTTCCCGGTACAGTTACTCCGGCAATCATTACCAGAAGGTTCGCACGGTCCAGTTTATTAATAAAATCTGGGTCATTCCGGAGCTGGTCAATAGTCAGATACCGTACCGTGTACTTGTGTCCGATCAAAACACCAGCAACGGAGCGAATATAAGGGGACACGTACGGCGGCACACCAAGGCATGCAGGTTCGTCAACGTACCCGTCAAGGATATAGGCTTCAGCAGGCATGGCCGATCAGGGCAAGCAGTTTTCGCGCCCAGAAAAGTTTGCCCCGCTTCATCGGGTCTACATTGTTATCATCAAGGTCAAACCCGATGAGCGTGATATGTTCTGCACCGAGTTCGTCTGCTGCAAAAACTGCACGGTCACCATCAGAAAATCCACCAAAATTGTGGACATGCGGGAGCGGGATGCTCTGGGTGGTTGCAACGACCGGGCCCTGGAATCGCGGTACCCAGTATCGGAGCAGGGGTACGTTGTCACCATGCGCATGAATTACTACAATCGTACCAGATTCATTCAATGCAAGGAGGCGGTCTGTCGCACCGTCAAGATCCGTGAAAACCGCATCCGGGCGGATATCGTGTGCATCAAGCACTTCAGCTGCTGCATCCGCTGCGAATATGACACCCTGAATTTCGGCAAGCTCATCTTTCAGGCAGGGTGCGTTTCCACAAACAGTGACGTAATTGTCACAGGTCAGAGCAGCAAGGGAGAGGAGATTGTCCCGGGTCATGAGTGCCGCCAGCACCCGTGCCGCTTCCTCATCCTGTGCTCGATCGAACCCGAAATATTCCAGAATTTCGCAGTAATAAGGCTCCCACACGTCAAAATCCATAGCTAATCCCAAACCCTCTGATGAACTTTTTTTCTGATACCGGCTTTTTACTTGTCCATCACTTTGCCTGAAATGCCCGGAAAGCAGGTCTGATGACCGCACCAGTCCCCCTCCCCATTGTTCAGCACATTTCTCAAAAATTTTCCTGTTCCGAATTGATTTTTTCCGTATTTTCGGGAGATTATACTCCATTCTTCCTTCCCTCGTTTTCCAGTCCGACGAGGTTTTTGAACTTCTGCAGGATGGGTTCGATGACAAACTCAAGCAGCTGGTCTTTGTTCTCGACCTTGCCAAAGTAATGGAGGGGGAGGGTGGCTGCAGCCATATTCGGGTGACCTCCGGCATCGCCCATCTCCCCGAACGCTTCTGAAAGTGCATTGCCGATATGCAACCTGATATCGCGGTTGCGGGCAGAGATCACGATCGCGTTATCAGTGATACCATACACGAGTGCTGTATTCACCCCTTCGAGGGTGATAAGTATGTCGGCGGCCTGGGGGAGTGCATCACGGTTCATAACATAGCCAACATTAGCAAAGAGATACCCGCTCTGCACCTTGCGCCGGGTAATAGCTGAACCAATTACGTCAAGGGTTTCCTGCGACATGGAAGGTGACATGATCTTATCGAGCAGGTCAGCATCCGTAAGCGGAAGGAGGAAACCCGCGTAGTTGAGATCCTGCGGCGTTACATTACGCTTGAACTCCTTGGTATCCGTACGGATACCATAAAGAAGTGCAGTCGCGACCCGCTTGTCAACCGGAACATCGAGCTCCTGCAGGTACTGGGTAAGGATGCTTGCCGTTGCGCCTACACCAGGGCGGATATCCACAAACGTAGTCTGCGTTGCCATGTGCCTGCCCTCTTTGTGATGGTCGATGATAATATTAATCTTAGTCTGCGGGGGTACGTCATTGTTCGCACCGGGTCCCGAACTGTCAACAAGAGCAAGATAGGTGCATTTCTGGAGAGCATCTGCTGTCATGTGCTCCATCTTGATATCGAGCAGGTTGACAAACGTCCGGTTTTCCTGGTGACCGATGCTACCTTCGTAAAAGATCCGCGTTGAGAGTGATTTCGGGTTGGCATGCTTTGCGATCTCAGCAAGGGCCATAGCAGAAGAGATTGCATCCGGGTCGGGATTCTTGTGAGTGATGATTCCCAGTGTCCCCTCCCAACCGGCAAGCAGAGTAAAGAGCCGCTGGGAAATCCTGCTCGAGTGCTGCTTTTTTATCTGAAGGATAGCCGACCTTGCGACCACCTCTTGGGGGTAAAGCACAAATTCTGCCCCGGCAGCAGTGAGCATCTGTCCGTTCACCGGATCGATCGAGCGCACGACTACCAGAACAGCCGGGTATCGTTTCTTGATGGAGAGTACTGCTGCGAGATTGGCATCACCATCACCGGTCATCACAAACGCGATCTCGAAAATCGGGAGACCACTCAGCATGTCCGGCGAGGTGATGTCCCGCAGGTACGCGTCATACTTCTGGTCACGGAGGTTACGGACACGTGTATCATCCTTGTCAACCACGATCACGCGCTCATTCTCTTTTGCGAGTTCCAGAATGATGTTGTAACCGTTGGTCCCGCACCCGAAAATGCAGTATTTTGTCGTTCCCGGCTGCTCAAACGGGGCTTCTTGCGGCATGTTACACAAAGATGTATCATTCCAGCGTATTAAGGGATTCCAATGCACCCATCTCCAAAACATTTATTCAGCATTATCAACTACATTACTAGGTCTAACGAGCGTGGGTCTGTAGCTTAGTTCGGCATAGCGGCGGACTCTTAATCCGCAGGTCAAGGGTTCAAATCCCTTCAGGCCCGTTTTTAACCCCATTTGTTTATATTTCAGCCTTCTTCTGCCGTATGATAGTTGCATATCCCGCAGTGCCTGCTACCAATTCCATTTCCCCTCATTTTTTTCCCATGAAGGTATGGGGAAAAAGGTGGCACATGAACGCAAATCAAACCCGAAAAAGGGATTACTTTTTCAGAGCACCTTCGAGCCAGTCCCCGATTAAGGCACCCATGATAAAGATGATAACGAATAATATTATGACGATAAAAATCCGATACACTCCCAGGAGACCGACACCAATACTTATACCTTCGGGAACAAGGAACAGAGAGGCGATCACGAAAATACTACCCAAAACAAAACCGATAATCGCGCTGTTTTTGAGAATGCCTACGAAGTCTTCTTTCCCACGGTGAAAAAAGCCAAATGCAATACCGATAGCGAAATTCAACAGTTCAAGCCACACCTGGATACTCCTGTTTTAAAGCATCATATCGTACTCCAATCCCTAAATAGGTTCCGTGAAGTGATGGGACATCTGCCTGGCACAACCTGATTTTAAATGTTGTCAGGAATTGTGTGCCGGATACCTGATAAAGAGCACAGTCCTTATTCAAGGGTGATGAATACCTGCCGCCATGGTTTTTTACCGATCACCCGGGTTTTATGGCCACGTCCGGAAACATCCTCGGCAAGCAGGACATCCCCCTTACCAAACAACCGTTTATCACCGCTGCTTACTTCTATTTCGGCCCTTCCTTCAAGGGTGACAACATACTCCCTGCAGACAACGTTGTGCCAGGTGTATTGATAATCAGCAGGAACTTCTCTGAAGAAAAAAGCCTTAACACCAGTTGGATTGGTAAAAAAGCCCAGGGGACCGCGGGATTCCAGCTGAATCTCAATTTCATCAAAATGGGACTCATTATCCTTCCCGGTATAAAGTCGCGTGATTCGCATGTTCTGTCCTCAGGTATAATTATCTGATGATAAAAATTCCGAAACCTAGAAACACTAAATACTAACAATCGGCACAAGAGATTAAATTTTTTATTTCATCTTCCAGAACACACGCAAACTTCCTGTGATGATAAGATCCTTATCAGAAATGAGGGTCCTTTCACATCCGGATTTTTTTTTAGAATCAGGGAATGGCAGTGATCTTCAATTCACGGTAAATTTCTCCCGACAATTCTGGCAGGAGGGGGAAAGCGGATTTATTTCTTTTTTGAGGATTTTTCATCATGATGGATCAATTTGCACCTGTTTACGCACTCCCAGTTCTCAGGGGGGTATTTCCCGTCAGGTCCTGGTTTCATCACAGCGTTATGCTTTGCGCCGCACACAAGGCATTCCATGAGTCCCGTTGATTCGTCAACCACTTTCATAACGTTTTCTTTCTTTGTCATCTTACCAATGTCGATCTTTAAGGGTGATAAAATCATGGAATGGGGAGTCTGGTCGGATAACTCCACCGTTATGCCCTTACCGGAAAAGGTTTACGCGTCAGGTTAAAGGGTGATTTTGAATTAAGGCCGGATAGAACGCAGGTGTCTTGAAACACAGCACATAAATCCTTGCAGGAGAACAAAAGAATATCTCGTATCACACAGGAGTGAAAAAGATGGAATTCAAAGGTAGCAGAACAGAAAAGAACGTCCTTGCCGCATTTGCCGGCGAGTCCCAGGCACGTACACGCTACAGTTTCTTTGCAAGCGCAGCACGTAAGGAGGGGTTTGAGCAGATTGGAGCGGTCTTCCAGCAGACATCAGATGAGGAGAAAGAACATGCAAAACTGTTTTTTAAACAACTGAAAGGAGGTGACTCAGAGATTACTGCAGCATATCCCGCCGGGGTAATCGGCACTACCAGAGATAACCTCATGGCGGCAGCAAAGGGCGAAAAGATGGAATGGGGTACCCTCTATCCTGCATTTGCCAAGATGGCAGAGGATGAAGGGTTCAAAGATATTGCCAATCTCTTCAAACAGGTTGCCAGGGTGGAGGTATACCATGAACGACGGTATACTAAACTGCTTTCAAATCTTGAAAAAGACGGGGTTTTCAAAAAAGATGCTCCTGCTCAATGGTACTGCCGGAACTGCGGCTATGTCCATGACGGCAAGGCGGCTCCGGTGAAATGCCCGGTCTGCGATCACCCGCAGAGCTATTTCGAGCTGTGGGTAGAGAATTACTAACCCTTATCATTCTTTTTTTACCCAATTCAACTTCAGGAGCGAAAAAAAAATTTTCCTGGCTTCACAAAATACTTCACCGTAACTCTTTTTCCGAACACTGCAATCAACCTTTATGGAAAAGCCAGGGCTTAAACGCTTCCTGATTATTGTACTCCTTATCGTTATTGCCGTTGAATGGCGCTACTCCTGAGCCCAAAGATCTTCGGACCTGATGTGGCTGGCGGAACGGGATCCCTTACCGGGAATGTCTCAATCGGACCCTTGTGTCCGGTCGAACCATGCAGGGTGCCTCCGGACAGGCTCACCGCTGCCTGTGCTGCACGAACAATTGTTGTTTCAAACACAAAGAGGATCGGTGATTGCCACAACGGCGCCGGACCCGTATAACGGTTAATCCTTCAGACTCAAACCAGGAATCTATCTTGTTGATATCAGACACGCGGGAATTGACCGGAGCCCGGACCTGCCAGAAACCGTCACAATCCAGACAGGGGAAACAGTCACACCCGATATCTCGATCGACACAGGAATACGATAAGGATCAGATTCCACACCACTGCCATATTACTAAAAAATTGATTATAGGCGGTAGAGCAAACGCCTTATGCCCGATGACTGCCGGAATACTTAGGGTATGGGGCATTATATCAGGGGCGATGTCGTGATCGCCCCGGTTGCTTTTAACGAGCGGAGCGGGGCAAAGACCCGCCCTGCCGTGGTGATTGCAACGGGACGGACCCAAGAGGTCTACCTCTGCCCGGTCAGCAGTAAGCCCCCATCAGATGCATCCTGTGTTTCGATTTCTTTGGACGATTTTTCACAGGGCGGGCTCGACCTTTTTGGTGAAAGCTATGTGTTGACTTCGCGGGTACTGGTGATCCGGAGTGGTGAGGTCATAGGAAAACGGGGACATCTTACCGAGGAATCTTTCACATCTGTCATGCAAAGGGTGCCACCATCGCTGATACCCGATGTTTATCGGGCAAAGGGAACGAAAGGATCAGGATCCCTGCGATAATCGTATCAACTTATATCCTCATTCTTCTTTATCCGGAATTCGTGAGGTTGCAAGGATGGACATTGCGTATAGCTTAAACGAGATCGAAACACAGGATGGAAGACTATCCCCCCTGCAGAAATTCCTTCTTGGCACTGACGGCTCGGTAACGCAGATTCTGGAAGCGATTACCGGGAAACCGGTTGCAATTGAAACGAGGGTGCAAAAAATCATAGAAGCCGATCCCGCTACCGCAGAATTTCTCGGAATCGGACTGGGAGAACCTGTGAATTATCGTATCGTCGAGATAAAGACTCCTGCAAGCGGTGAAGTTTTGATCTATGCAATATCTCATACACCTCTTGCCCGCCTCTCCCCGGAATTCAAAGATGACCTGTTGAAAGCAGATATTCCTATAGGAAGGATCATCCAGAATCACCGGATTGAAGCGAGACGCGAGATCCTCAATACCCGGGTTTCTCCCGCATCAGAAGAAACAGGAAGGATTTTTTTCCCTCTGCAGCAAAGAACCGCTGCTCAGCCGGCAGTACCGTATTATCCACAAAGGTAAACCGCTTATCTTTATTGAAGAGCAGTTTCCGTACAACAAGTTCCTTGATGAACGCCGGGTAATTGTTCAGACACCGTCACGCCTTCATCTCACGCTCATCGATATGCATGGTGGTTCCGGGCGGGTTGACGGGGGTGTAGGAATCACTCTCGATGAACCAGGAATCCTTATCGAAGTACACCAGAGCGCGGTGCTTGAAGTACTGGGTTGTGACAGCAGGACACAGGCACGAATTATGGAGACCGCCCGTCAGGTCCTGAAAGGTATACATGCCGGCGGTATGGTATCCATAACTGTTCGGAATTACTACCCTTCCCATGTCGGTCTTGGCAGTGGATCACAGCTCATGCTTGCAATTGCCCGGGGGATCGCTGAGATTTATGGCAGGTTGCTTCCGGTAAAAGAACTTGCTCTGCTGGTCGGCCGCGGGGGCACATCCGGCATTGGAACTGCCGCGTTTGAACTGGGAGGATTCATTGTCGACGGGGGGCACGCATTCGGACAAAACGGCGAAAAATCAGAGTTTCGGCCGTCCGCAGCATCATGGGGTGTGAGGGCCCCTCCCGTTGTTGCACGCCACGATTTTCCTTCAGACTGGCGAATTTTGCTTGCAATACCCGATCTCCCTGCCGGTGCAAGTGGCACACGAGAGACAGATATCTTCAGGAACCACTGCCCGGTTCCTGTTGAGGAGGTGCGGGAACTCTGCCACGAGATTCTGATGCGGATGCTTCCGGGTATTGTCGAAACGGATCTCGACCTGTTCGGCTCATCGGTCAATGCCATCCAGGAGCTGGGATTCAAAAAGGTCGAACTCAGCCTGCAGCAACCGGAAATCCCCGGACTAATTGAAGTGCTGCGTTCAGCGGGCGCAGCATGTGCCGGAATGAGCTCATTTGGCCCTGTTGTCTATGCTATAGGTGATACAGATATGCGGGGAATTGATCAGGCAGCCCGAACTTTCATGAACGAACACCGCGGTGGATCAACCGTGATCACATCTGGCCGGAACAAAGGGGCACAGGTCAGGATTGCGTAAATATCCGAAGTGGAAGGCTGCAATAATTCACCCGAAATGTCAGGAGAAAAATTACAGCATCTTCTGCATCCAGACCATATCGAATGGCTCGCCAAATTTACTGCCTGCATTTTTCAACCTGCCCACTTCGGCAAAACCGCACCGGGAATGAAATTGGATACTCAATCTATTTTTTGAGGCCATATTTGCCACAAGCGAGGTCATGCCCATATTTTTCGCATCGTCCGTGAGCTGGTCAAGAAGTTTTTTCCCGAGATGCAGGTGGGTATACTCCGGCTGGATAAAATAGGTCAGCATACCTGTTGTGATAAAAGCAGGAAACGGCATGAGCGGTTTCATCAATCCAAAACCCACGACCTGTGCTTCATGCTCAAGAACATAAAACCCAAGTGCCCCTTCATGTAAGAACGCAAAGAACCGGTCGTTGACAGGTATTTCAGGATATGCAGCGTAACTGGTTGCAGCATAAAAATTAAAAATCGCGAGGATAACTTCGCGATCAC
>DATMWO010000011.1:0-3474 GCA_035562475.1 Methanoregula sp. | reverse complement strand
TTTTTAGTTCCTGAAAATAAAAGTTCACTATTTTTTTGGAATAAATATTTTTTGGAACAGCCATGCAGCAATCCGGTATCCTGCCGCAGGGAAAAGGATCGCTACACTTAGGCTTTGGGGTGCAGGATCGTCCTGAATACTACATTTTTTTACAATGAGCGGAAGAACAGGGCGGACCGCTATGTACGAGTGGGATAGAATAATACCGTTATCGTCTGCAAAAAGGGGGAAAAGACGTACAGTCGATCTTCACGCAATCCTTTTTCCTGCAGTTTCAGGGTTTGGCGTCTGGTCATAGACTTCCCCGACATTAAAATAGACAGCAGCAAGTTTTTTCAGGCTTGCAATGAACTCCCCGCGATGCCCGGTACGCATGCGTTCATCCAGCTGAGCTGCAATCTCATCATTTTCATGTATGGTTACCCACCCGTTCACTTTGTATGCTCTGAACGGGGGGCTTCTTTTCCAGACACAGATTGATGCACGGGGATTGCGGGTGAGATTTTCATAGGTCTGCATGAAATACAGTTCGCCCCAGATAATGGTTTCAGGATTCATAACCATGACCGATTTACCCGCAACGTTGGGCTTTCCATCCGGCCCGATGGTTGCTACCGGAACCGTATGCCATTCCGTGAGCAGTTGTATCAGTTCTTCCGGCATCCTTACCATGGTTTATCACCTTCCAGAGAGGATTATCTGTCAGCTATAATAAACCCTCATGGAGTTTCTTTGGTCTCTTTGCCATGTTAACCAGCCATACCCTCCTGCAGCAGTACTGGCACGATGACCGCTACGATAGTGGCAAAGTTCAGGTCTGGTACCGTGACCAGGGCGCAGGCAACAACCGGTCTTCCGTACGTGGTTCCGACATCAGCCTTGAGCCATACTACCTGATTATCCGGACACCTGAGGGTCAGAAACCCATTCCCTATCACCGGATCCTGCTCATCACGTACCACGGGGAGATAACATTTGAGAACCGGAAGATCCGGGGACTGGCATACCAGCTCATTGAAGAGAGCCGGCACCAGCCATAGCTGATCAGGTGAATGGAGAGGAAGAATCAGGAGTCGTGTCCTTTTTTACGCCGGAAAAAGGTGTTTACCCTTAAGAACACTGTAACAGGAATGCAGGACAAAAGTGGCACCAATACTAAAAATCCTGGAACGTTTGTTTGTTCTTTTTAAAAAAAAGGTCCGGAGGAATGAGGAATAAGGGGAAGCATTGTCCCCGCAGGTGGTTTTATCCCTGAACAGTTACGGCACAAACCGTATACCGGGATAGACAGCGCCCCGGAAACCATTCTCAGCAATCGCCAGGCCGAACTTTTCCGTAATAACACTGCGGAATTCATTTTCACGGATAAGTTTAGGGAACCCTCGTATCTTACTGCGGAAGGTCCGGACCCATTCACTCCAGAGCAGCATGCACTGGACATCATAGATCCCGTTCGGCTGCACATGGCGCGCCAGGAATTCGTCCAGGAGCCTGAGTTCGTGGATCTCTTCCTGGTTAATGTCGATTCCGGTTTCCAGGAACAGTTCGCCAAACCGGTTCAGCATCTCGAGGTTTGTCTTGTCCATGACGGCAGGGGAAAGGCTGTTTCCGGCACTTGCGGGCCTGCTCCCGGTCCGGGAGATTTGTTTTGTCTGCGGGGTCCTGAATACGATACAGGATCCCTGGCTTTGCGTAGCGGACATCAGAGAATCACCAGTAGAGCATATGAAGAGGGGGTTTATAGGTGGTTACCTGAATTCCAAAATTTGAAACATAAATTGAAAACAACACCGGGGAGGTATCTCGTTTCGGAGAAACGGGTACCCGGGCGAAGTTTTTCCCCGTGAGCAGCGGGGGACAACAACGACAGGCAGCAAAGAGAACCCCTGCCAGGGAAACGTGCAGCAAAGAGTATAACACGACCCCGGGAAGAATACTTCCTGAAGGATGGGCAGGAAATGACAACCCTTTTGGTTGACCAGGCAGTCTGCACCCGGTGCGGTATTTGTCCGATTGTATGTCCGATGAAAATTATTGGTCCTGTTGACGAGACTACACTCCCTTGTGTCCCTGAAGCAAAAGCCGGGATGTGCATCCGTTGCGGTCATTGCGAGGTGTCCTGCCCCTCACAGGCCATCACCCTCAACTTCCTGCCGGAGGAAAAGGTTCACCTTGCGGCCGGTGCAGGATCCCTCTCTCCGGCTGACCTCAGCCTGTACCTGAAGAAGCGCCGGTCAGTCCGGCATTTCACCCCGGAACCTGTCGGTAAGGATACCATACGGCAGATCCTTGATGTTGCCCGGTACGCAGCATCCGGGAGCAATGGGCAGCCGGTCCAATGGCTGGTTGTGCATGATCCCGAGGAAGTCCAGAAGCTCGCCGGGCTGACGATCGGGTGGATGAAAACACTCCTGAACAGCGACCACCCCCTGAGCGGGTATATCCCTTCCCTCATCGCAGCATGGGATCGTGGCTTTGATCCGGTCTGCCGGGGTGCTCCGCACCTTGTGATTGCCCATATCCCGGAGGGCAACCCGGTCGCATCCATCGATGCCATCATCGCCCTGACCCATGTCGATGTCACTGCGCCGGCGTATGGGGTCGGGACCTGCTGGGCAGGTTTCCTCTCGATGGCTGCTACCGCCTTTGAACCCCTGCAAAAAGTCCTCGCCCTCCCTTCAGGAAGGAAGTACTCCTATGCCCTGATGTTTGGCTACCCCCGGTACAAAACCTACGGTATCCCCCGGCGCAACCCGCTCGAGATCACCTGGCGGTAGTGGCTGGGTGGTTCAACAACGAATCGAGCAACGGTTCATACAGAAGGGGAACACTGGTGCATGAAATCCCTGAGAAAGGATTGTCCAGCTGGTCTGCCAATAACCGACAGCAGGTTGCAGGAGAACGATCTACTGCGAAATGTATATCTGTCCTCCTCCTGAAGTAATGTCTGGAATCAGGAAGAAGACCAGGACTACCCCAGGATATGTACTCTGTTCTCTACGTTGATGACGAGCCGATGCTGCTTGAATTAGCCAAAATCTTTCTGGAGAGAACAGGTGATTTCAGGGTTGACACGCTCACGTCTGCCCCGGCAGCACTCGATACCCTGACAAGAACATCGTACGACTGTATCATATCCGATTACCAGATGCCAATCATGGACGGCATTGTCTTTTTAAAGACCGTCCGTTCCCGGGGTAATGTACTGCCGTTCATTATTTTCACGGGTAAAGGACGGGAAGAAGTGGTGATTGAGGCGCTCAACAGCGGTGCTGACTTCTATCTCCAGAAAGGTGGTGATCCGAAAGCGCAGTTTGCCGAACTTGCGCATAAGATCAAACAAGCCATCGGGATCAGGAGGGCGCAAAAGACCATGCAGGACTTCGTGCAGGGCGCCCCCATCCCGGAATTTGTCATTGATGCCAGCCACCGGGTCATTTTCTGGAACCGCGCCCTGGAAGAATACAGCGGCAT
>DATMWO010000010.1:0-2774 GCA_035562475.1 Methanoregula sp. | reverse complement strand
GCACCAGACCTGCCCCCTTTTTGGGGCGGGGGGCACCTGCGATTCATCGGTAGTACCGGTATACCTGATCCCTGGGTATACAACGCCATCGCAACCCGGGCGCCATAGTGGTGGGGCGAAGCCCCTGGAGCGTCCCGCGTTTTTGGTCCTTTGAACAGGAACACTTTTTCGATCTGAATTTTGGAACACTATGCTGATTACATTTTTTCTCGTCGTTTCCTGTACGAGGTGGTGGTTACAATGGCACTACATCCAAGATTTTTCCTGTTCTCGGGAAAAAAAGGTGGACAAAGTATGTCGGGCCTGAATACTGTTATTGTCGATGGATAGGGTACAATAAAAAATAAGAGTGTCCCTTCATTTGCCCGATACCTGATCATCATTCACGGGTATTATATCAAACCGGGACAAAAGATTACACCAGGAGACGTATGCGTGAATGAAGAAGATTACCGGATCCTACCGGTGGTAAAAGGCAGGGTGCAGTGCCTGGCTGAAAAAAAAGAGCCGGTTGAGAACTGCGGGTTCTGTATTCATTGCCGGGAGTTTGGTATTGGAGGAACATTTGTGAAATCCCCGTCTCTTGCTTACTGCACGAAATGCCGGGTAACTGAACGGGTGGATATGACGAAAGTAACCTCAGTGAAATGCGCCGATCGCCAGGGAGGGGGATTCCACAGCATTACAAATATTATCAGCTGAACTTTTTTACTATAAAATACCGGATGAGATCGTGGTTCACGAAGTCAATAGCGTCACTATCGAATCCATATCGACATGTTCTTCGAAAAGATCTGCCAGGAGATCATAGGGATCGGAATGATCTGCCGGAATCGGCGTATAAGGCAATCCTTTTTTTGCAGAAAGGTGGGAGAGCAGGGCATTTACCGCTGACGGATTTAAAAACAGCCCATGCAGGTAGGTACCAAAGACCAGACCATCGTCACTCACTCTCCCATCCCCCATAAGGGCTTCACGGTTCCTGCCGGATTCAGTTATTCCCATATGGATCTCGTAACCACTGACCTCGCCCATGGCTGAAAGGATAGGAGGAATTAAACAGGCAGTCCGCCTTACCTGGATCGTGTTTTTTTCATACGATGAAAACCTGGTGACACAATCAAGCAACCCCAGCCCGTCATAGGTGCCGGCAGCAGACTCATAACCGGCATCGATGAGTGTTTTTCCGAGCATCTGGTACCCCCCGCAGATCCCTATAATCGGTATACCCCGGTCTCTTCCTAACCGGATTTCGCGATCTGTACCTGTCCGGAACATAACGGCAAGATCGTCTATAGTGTTCTTTGTCCCGGGAATAATTACACAGTCGTAACCCTCAAGGGATGCCCCGGGAAATACATATTCCACAGCAGCATACTGTTCCAGCAGTTCAAAATCCGTGAAATTGGAAATTTTTGGGAGCCTGATAACCGCAACCCTGATTTGCGCATTTTTTGTTTTTTTATCACTGATTGAAAGCGAATCCTCGCTTGGCAGCGGGATAGTGAAATACGGAACAACTCCCAGCACCGGAATACCCGTAAGTTCCTCCAGTTTTTTCACACCGGGAGCAAAGATGGCGGGATCTCCCCGGAATTTGTTGATAATGATACCTTTGACAAGCGGCCGGATATCTTCTGGCAGGAGCTCAATCGTCCCATAAATTTGAGCAAATACCCCTCCCCGCTCTATATCAGCAACAAGAATCATCGGTATCCGAAGGATTTTTGCCAGCTGCGTGTTGGCAATATCACGGTCGTAAAGGTTCAGTTCCGCAGCACCCCCCGCACCCTCCACCACGACATTGCCATAGATTGATTTCAACCGGGTAAATGATTCCAGCGCCTTTATGAGAAGGGCTGGCGTTTCTTTGTAATAATCCCCGATATGAATATCTTTGTACGGATGCCCATTGAGCACAACCTGAGATATGCAATCCCCTTTTGGTTTGAGAAGTATTGGGTTCATATCCGTGTCTGGGATAACTTTTGCAGCAATAGCCTGCATTGCCTGTGCCATCCCAATCTCTCCGCCATCCTGTGTTACGTAGGAATTCAGGCTCATATTCTGGGACTTGAAGGGTGCAACTGCGATTCCACGTCGTACCAGGCAGCGACAGATTGCGGCAACAGTCACACTTTTTCCAACATGGGATGCTGATCCCACCACAAACAGGGACATACCTTAATTACACGTGGATTTTCGGATCATAAAAAACAGATTCTCATTGTTTTCGCGGGATCAGTTCAGGTCTCCCCAATAATACCTTTATTTTGGCTGAAAACGTCAATATTCCTTCAGGCAATGCCAAGTAATAAATAACCAGAAACGTAAAATACATGTAATGATTGGTGGGATTTGCCCGACGTGTGGACTACCGAAAGAACTATGTATCTGTGAAGAGGTAGCAAAGGAACAACAGAGGATCAATGTCAAAGTGAACAAACGCCGTTACGGAAAAGAAGTAACCGTTATTGAAGGACTGGATCCAACTGATATCGATCTTGAAGATCTTTCAAAATATATGAAAAGCAAACTCGCCTGTGGTGGTACGGTGAAAGGAAACTCAATCGAGTTACAGGGTAATCATCGCGACAGGGTTAAAGAACTGCTTTCGCTGAAAGGGTACAGCACGGAAAATATTTCCTGATGTTGTAATTTTTTTAAGATTTTTTTTTACAAATTCTCTCTTTTTTCAATAAAAAATTTAGATCAGATAAAGAACCTGAAGGTAACCCAGGCAATAATCACCATTATGGCGGAATACTTCAGCC
>DATMWO010000009.1:0-2875 GCA_035562475.1 Methanoregula sp. | reverse complement strand
CAAGAGCCTTCTCTTTGTTGGCGGAACCGCATCCGGAAAGACAACCTCTCTCAATGCAGTCTCTCTTCTCATCCCCCCGGTGGCAAAAGTCGTGAGCATTGAGGACACCCGTGAGATTACCCTCTATCATGATAACTGGATCGCAAGTGTGACCCGCGATGGATCTGCTGAAGGGGGAAATGCAATAAAGATGTTTGATCTGTTAAAAGCGGCATTGCGACAGCGACCTGAGTTCATCCTTGTGGGTGAAGTAAGAGGTCCTGAGGCGCAGACGCTCTTCCAGGCCATGAATACCGGGCATACAACGTTCTCAACTATGCACGCGGGAAGTGTTGACGCAGCAATTCATCGTCTTGAAAGTGAACCCCTGAATGTCCCAAGAAACATGATCCAGGCATTGAATATTTTATGTGTCCAGGAACTGCTCTATCGCGGGACAGAGCGGGTACGTCGTGTTCAGGAAATTGTCGAAATCGCCGGAATCGATCCCGCAACCGGAAACCTGCGGGTGAATAACGTCTTTGTCTATGATCCCGTTCACGATATATTCAGTTTTACCGGCCGATCCCAGGTATATGCCGAGATCACTGAAAAACGGGGATGGACCCGGGATCAGCTGGAATCCGAGATCAGCACACGAAAGAACATTCTCGAGGCAATGAAAAAACAGGGAATCAGGGATTATATATCGGTTGCATCCCTGTTTCACGCATATTATATTGATGCCCCGAAAGTTCTTGCCCATGTCGCTGACCTGCACAAGGTAATCCAATGAATGTGAGACACCGTATCAGGAAATGGATACAACACGATCCCTCCCGGTATTCAGACCTTCATGCAGAGATGATTTCAGCAAGGATGGGTCTGACCCTTGAACAGTTTATCTGGCGATCGGTTAAGATCGCATTCCTGACGGGTATCATCCTTGCGGTTCTTGGATATTTTGTCACCACGTACCTGACCCTGCAGTTCCGGGTTGGAAAAATCGGCATCTACAATGTATTCAATATCCCGTTTCCCACAATCCTTACCACCGATCCAGGCATCCTGTCCATCCAGATTTTTACCGTGCTCGTTATGTTCCTCCTGGGAATATATTTCGGATATTTATTCCTTTTAAAACTCCCTGGGTATGAAAAAAGAAACCGCGCAATAAAAATCAACCTGACCCTGCACAATGCGGTTGCGTATATGTATGCTATGCGGAGAGGAGGTGCCCAGCTGATGATGGTCTTCCGCTCCCTTTCCGACCGGGCAGATATTTATGGAGAGGTTGCCCTTGAATTTCGCCAGATTGTGAGAGATGCGGACTTTTTTGGGCACGATGTCGTAACTGCCATTCACCATCTTGCCCAAACCACCCCCTCTGAGAAGCTCAAGGATTTCTTACAGGATCTGCTTTCGGTAATTGATAGTGGCGGGGATATGGCAGAGTTTCTCTCCCAGAGAGTGAGGCTTTACCAGGAAGAAGCACGCTTTGAACAAAAACAATTCCTCAACATTCTTTCCCTTGTAGCTGAGTCCTATGTTACTCTCTTTGTCGCTGGACCCCTCTTTTTGATTATCATTATGGTTGTGATGGGGATGATGGGAGGATCTGCGGTACTCCAGCTGACCCTGGTTACCTATGCGATTATCCCTGTTGGATCGGTAATATTTATTTTTCTTATCTATCACCTTTCAGACAAAACTGAAAAGACGGAACGATATATCCGGACAAAATGGCTTCAAACCTATGCAGACATCAGAATTTATCAGAAAAAGGATGAAGAATCCCTGCTGGAGCAACTGAAAAAATATGACCGGATACGGAATTTTGTGTACTTTATCCGTCATCCCCTTGAGAGTTTCATCAATAATGTGAATCTCACCCTGTACGTAACCGTTCCTATCGCCATTCTCTATAGTCTCATCACTTTTTTACAGGTTCCTCCCTACACAAATAATGAACTCTACATCAGTGTCATCGATGATCATATCGCAATTGCGCTGCTTGTCGTACTCATACCCTACGCAGTCTTTTATGGAATATGGGCTAAAAAAGTTCTTGGCATTCAGGAACTTATCCCGGATTTCCTTGAAAGAATGGCCGGGATCAACCAGTCCGGTCTCACCATTGCCCAGGGAATTACCATTATGGTAAACACCAATCTCGGCCTTATCGGCTATGAAATCAGGAAAATCAAGAAGGATATGGACTGGGGTGCGAATTTTACCGAAGCACTGGTGAGGTTTGAAGAGCGGGTCAGCACACCTTCGATTGCACGGACCGTCACCCTGATTACCAAGGCAAGTGAGATGAGCGGACAGATCGGTGAAGTGCTTTCCATTGCTGCCGCTGATGCAAAAATGACCGAGATGCTCAAAAAAGAGCGACATGCGGAGATGTATATCTATACGGTTATTGTGTATCTCGCATTCTTTGTGTTCCTCTTTGTAGTGGCGGTCCTGACAATGCAGTTTCTTCCCGTCCTGGAAAATATCTCTACCCAGGGAATTTCTGCAACCGGAATCCTTTCGGGGATTGGAGCGATATCGATAGCAACGTTTGGAAGGCTCCTCTATCATGCGTGCCTTATCCAGGCATTTTTCTCCGGTCTTATTGCCGGCCAGATGGGGGAGTCATCACTTGCAGCGGGTGTCAAGCATGCGTGCGTATTACTCCTGATAACTATCGTGATATTCAATCTCATTCTTGTTTAAAATTGGGTATAGTACCCTTGTACCCACCAACTCGTACAGGAAATCACGAGAAAAAATGTAATCAGCATAGTGTTCCAGAATTCAAAATCGAAAAAGTGTTCCTGTTCAAAGGACCAAAAACTCGGGACGCTTCCGGGGCTTCGCCCTGCCACTATGGCGCCCCTTTTGTGAT
>DATMWO010000008.1:0-3448 GCA_035562475.1 Methanoregula sp. | reverse complement strand
CAGCATCCACCGACGGGACCTGGCGGGACGGGTCGAACACGAACATGTTTAGTTCAACCTCGTAATACGTACCCAGCATTATCGCTGCAAGGGAACTGTCCTTTCCGCCGCTGAAGAGCACTCCTGCCTTCATTACCTTCGCGTAATTGAATAATCACGTTTTTTTGGCGCAAGCTGCCTGAGCAGTTCCTTGAGCTGCGAATCGGTGATCTTGTTCTTGAGTCGCCCGCTTTGGGCAAGCTGGACGAGCTGCTGTTCTACAGCACCGGCAAAATCCGGCTTTGTCAGCTTGATGGTGTTCAGGCGTTCCCGGGCATCGGGCTCGAGAATCGACATAAGCATCATCTGCATCTGAGACTTAATACGCTCCTGGCGTTCGAGCTCTGCCTGCATTGCCTGTTGATCGCCAGACTGCTGCTGCAGCTGCGCCATCCTGCGTTTGCGGAGTTCATTAAGCTCGTCGTCTCCCATGGGGTTACCTCACTTCGGTACTTCAGCCTTTTCCGGCTTCTTACCTTCAGCTTTCTTTGCTGAAGGTTTCTTTTCGGCCTTCTCACCTTTTGCGCTCTCAGCTTTCTCGCCTTTCTCCTTTTTTGTATCGGACTTCTTGCCCTCTGCTTTTTTAGGTTCAGGTTCGGCTGCTGCCTTTGCGCGCTTGGGTACCGGTGCCGGCGGGTTGTTCTTCACTTCATGAGCCATATTGTCAAGGAATGCCATCCCTGCCGGGGATACTTTACGACCGGTCTTGTCATGGATAACAAGTCCTGCAGCCTCCAGCTGCTGGAGGGATTTTCGCAGGATGGACCCACTGCCCTTCCTGAATGCATTGGGCTTTGAACCCCGGTTCTTTTTCCCGCCGTAAAAACTCCGCATCCTCTCAACGCCAAGGGGACCATCCACATAGACGCGCCTCAACACTGCCGCAACCCGGACATACCACCAGTCCGGATCTTCAGGCGGCATTTCTTTGTGTGCCCCGGTCTTTGCAAAAGCTGCCCAGGGGGGTGGAGTAATTTCCTTGTGTTTCCTGAGCTCCTCTGCGACCTTCCTGATAAGGTGGTCAGCCGAAGCATCGAATACTGTTGTCATCTAGAGACCTCACTGTTGAATTATTCAATAACAGTCTTTACTTATTTGTGGATAAGGTTTTTATACATTTCGAGAAGCGGAACTCCGATGTAGCTAAAAGGAAAATGCGTTTTATTTTTTGCCTGTTTTCTTTTTTTCTTCCAGCACCATCGTCCTTCCCCGCACATCCACGAGCCGTGCCTGTGCCTGTGTGGCTACCATCTCCGGGTCAATCTCAATATTCTGGAGCCATTTTACCTTGATCATCTTACGTTTCTTGAGTTGTTCCACAATCTCATCGATCATGGTTTCGGTACAGCCCTGTTTAACAATCCATACGGTCGGTTTGAGGTCCTGCATCGATCGGTCAGGTTGATTGGACATGAGGCCTCACGACACGAAAACGTGTCTTTTTATTGCAGGCATTACAGGTGACCACCACATTGCTGCGGTGTACCCGCACCCGCATATTCTTTCCTGGTACGAGGAATGAGTAACAGTGATGACAGTACTGGCGACGGAACTCCCGGTCGATCCGGATCCGCTGGCGCATCGCAATCCTGCGTGCAATATCAACATAGCGGTTACTCCGTTCGGGATGTACGGAAAACGCCAGCAGCGCCTGCCCAAACAGAATCCCGATACGTTCCTGTGCTATCTTTTTTGTCACCGGGTTGCGGGATCGTTCCTTCATTGTCTCTTACCTGGCTTTAGATTGTGCTAAATTATCAGCGTGTGGGATAAAAAAGGAACGGTGCAATCACTCTTTCCTAGTTACACCAGATAATCAAGAAAATCTCATCGGATCCTTACAGTCCTTCCCACAATTTCCAGCCTGTCTTCACAAAAAAGTTTTATTGCTTCCGGAAAACATTCGTGCTCGTGTTTCAGGATCCGTTCAGCCAGCAAATCCTCATCATCTCCTTCCTGTACCGTAACACAGTGCTGGAGAATGATAGGACCGCCATCGAGGCTCTCATCAACGAAATGCACCGTACAACCGGATACCTTGACGCCGTACTGCACAGCCTGCCGCTGGGCATGCAGCCCCGTGAAACTGGGCAGGAGTGCCGGATGAATGTTCATCATTTTTCCGGGAAACGAGCGAACTATAGCTGATCCAATTATGCGCATATACCCTGCAAGAACGAAAAGATCCGCCTTTACCTGCTGCATTGCTGAGAGGAGGGCACATTCGTAGAGCTCTCGTGAAGAAAACATCGAAAAATCAATAATCACTACCGGAATTTTTGCATTTCTGGCCCGTTCGATTGCATATGCCTTCGGATTGTCGGTGATAAGCGCAACACACGTTGCCGGGATTTTTCCCTCTTGTATTGCTTCAATCACTGCCTGGAAATTCGAACCCCTTCCCGATGCCAGTACTGCAATGCGTTTTTTCATTGAGTTGCCCTCCAAAATGCCAAAATCCCTGAATTGTGCTCAACGATTATCATTACCGGCTTTTTGGTGAATCACAACTTTCACTTTCACGATACGCCGTCCGTGCATCTGCATGACCGCGAGTATGATCTTCCCCTCGTTAATCTCAACCTTTTCCCCCGGGTGCAGAGGAATGTGCCCAAGCCGGTCGATAATAAGGCCGCCAATGGTCTCGTACGATTCGTCGACAGGAAGATCGATCTCCATTCGCTCGTTGATATCCTCCACCCACATCTGTGCATCAACAACAAAGACACCATCGGAAATATTCTGAATTTCTGGTTCCTCTTTATCATATTCGTCCATAATATCCCCGACGATTTCCTCGAGAATATCCTCAACCGTCGCAATCCCGACAAAACTGCTGTACTCATCGATCACAATTGCCATCTGTACCCGGTGCACCTGGAGCTCTTTTAACAAATCATCGATCTTTTTTGTCTCCGGGACAAACATGGGATCATACATGACCTCTTTTACGGTCGAATCTTTTCGATGCGAGACCATGGCTGAGAAGACATCCTTTACATTCAGAATCCCGGTGATGTTGTCAATCTGATCGTGATAGATGGGAATCCGTGAAAAACCGGTTTCATTAAAGATCCGGATCGCTTCTTCAAAGGTAACCGTATCTTCCATGAGTGTGACATCTACCCTGGGGGTCATGATCTCGCGGGCGGTGGTGTCAGCAAACTCGAGTACCGAGTAAAGCATTTCCTGCTCCCCCTGCTCAATGGTGCCATCTTCCTTGCCGACATCGATCCACTCTTTGATCTCCTCTTCGGTCACTGACGGTTCACCGACCTCCTTGCCAATGCCAAACGTCGGACTTACCCGCTCAACAATCCAGATAAAGGGAGAGAAAATTCGGGAGAGGAACAGGATTACCGGCGCCACCGTGAGTGCAAACGAATCTGAGGCCCGTGCCGCATAAATC
>DATMWO010000007.1:0-11790 GCA_035562475.1 Methanoregula sp. | reverse complement strand
GCGGGGCAGGGACTTTTTTTTGAATTGTGCTTTCCAATCCGCCGCACAGAAAGCCCCGTTTTGGGGCGACGGCAATCATCGTGTCTGAGGGAGAGAGTGGCAGCAATCCCCGTAGTATATCTGAATACTTTGATTTCATGGGAAATGCTCAATTAAAAGCTTACGCTCAAGGGGGTTTCACCACCGCCGCTGTGACTCACCAATGCGATAAACCCCGAACAGGTGCTCCGTAATCATCGCTCAGGGCAGGGGCGGTATGGGGGGACCGGCACGGTCCCCTCCTTCATCATATCCCTGCTTTTTATTTCAGGGTTTAGTGCCATTGTAACCACCAACTCGTACAGGAAATAACGAGAGAAAATGTAATCAGCATAGTGTTCCAAAATTCAAAATCGAAAAAGTGTTCCTGTTCAAAGGACCAAAAACGCCGATGCTCCCGGGTCTTCGCCCCGCCACAATGGCGCCCCGGTTGCGATGGCGTTGTATAACCAGGGATCAGGTTTACCGGTACTACCGATGAATCGCAGGTGCCCCCGCCCCAAAAAGGGGGCAGACCTGGCGCAAGGGGGGCAGGGGGCGTTCAATACAACAAGAAATTAGTCGCCAGAATATTACTATACCCTTATTTTATCGCCTGATACAAGGAAATCTCCAGAACCCAAAAATAACACCTGATTATTTTCGGAGAAATGTAGACAGGTCAACCATGGGTGGGAGATCCGCCGTTTTCTGGCCAGCAGATGCAAGGACGTTTTCATCGACAAATATTGGCACATCTGCCCGGAGTGCAAGGGCAATGCCATCGCTGGGACGACAGTCAAGATACTCCT
This sequence comes from Methanoregula sp., assembly GCA_035562475.1. Taxonomy (GTDB): domain Archaea; phylum Halobacteriota; class Methanomicrobia; order Methanomicrobiales; family Methanospirillaceae; genus Methanoregula. Next base: position 10,960 of record DATMWO010000007.1, on the reverse strand, counting down.
TGTGATGATCTGCCGAGAGCACAAGCTGGGCATAATAAACACCATCCTCGAGGCTATCAATCTGCAGATAATGTACAGATATTGAAAATTTTACAATCAGATCCAAAAAAAGATCGTGAGTGAATGGTCTTGACAGAACTTCTTTGTTTTTCGCACTATTGATGGATACTGCTTCCCAGAGCCCGATAAATATCGGAAGACTTTGTTCACCTCCGTCAGTGAGTACTACAAGGGGGACTGTGGTAGCATCATTCATGGTGACAAAGACACCTTTCACCTCGCACCTTATTTGGGTCATACCTGTTCACAATGGTTGCTGTAATGAGAGATAAGAGTTAAGGTTGGTATAAAAATCCCTTATTCCTTGGATTTTGCTTCACGACGGACAATAAGGATACTGGAGAGAATGCCGAGTGCAATATTGAAATAATAGAGGACAACCCTCCATACGACAACGAATATTCCTACGATTGATGCGGGAATGAACAGGGAATACATCGAATATGCTCCTGCCTCTGCAATTCCCGAACTTCCGGGAGTGAGCGGAAGCATCATCAGGATTGCAAGAATGAGCTGAATTACAAATGATTCAAGCACGAGCGCTGGCTGAGCAAGCCCGACAAGGATAAGCGATGCCGTACAAATCTCGGAAAGCCAGTAAAGCAGCGTAAACAGCATCCCCCACAATAATCCCCCTTTTGCACTTTTTACAAATTTGATAACGGCTTCATTGAAATTATCGATCTCCTTGTCAGCCCGGTGAACGAGCTCATCCACCCTGGTGCTTTCCCAGCCACGGGTAAAAAAACCGGCAATATGGTTTACGACCTTTTTTACAATATCCGGCCGCTTAATCGCAAGGTAAAAGAGAAACAGACATCCTGCAACAAAGATCCAGGTGATATACACCATAATTTCCGAGATTGCTCCAAGACTCTTCCACTGGTCAGTCAGGACAATCATCGCAAAAGCTGCAAGGGCAGCCAGAGCGATGCCATCCAGAGCCCTCTCCATGATCACGATTGCTGTTGCATCTCCGATTGGCACGTTCGCCCGGTAGAGCTCATGAACACGCACCGGCTCACCTCCTGCCTGAGCGGGAGTTATCGCAGCTGCAAGCAGGTTGGCAAAAACAAGGTTCAGGCTGTAGAAAAAACCGATCCGGTACCCCAGCGATCCCGTCATCTTCTGGACGCGCAATGCCCAGAAGCACATGGTAAGAACGTGGGTTAAGAATGCGAGAAGCAGGAAGATGGGATTAATTTCCCTGAGATACTGTACAGTATTTTCGTTGATGGTGAGAAACAGGATAATAACTAAAACGAGAAGGGAGAACCCGATTGAAATGTAGAGCCATTTTACCTGAGACTTCTCCATAGTTTGTCCCTCGTCAGATAGAGCACATTTTATTGTGCGTGGTATCTTTACAGATTATTGAACATAGTATAAACGCTTTTATGCCTTGAATCCGTGCCTGGACACCAAGACTGATACCAGGAGGGCATCAATCATCACGATTAAACGGTGAAGAGATCCCGCTCTGCAACTATGCGGAAGAATCCGGCAGTTACTCCTGCATCGAGCCAGCCATGTCCGTAACTGAACCCTGCAAGGGCATCTTCAAGTAAACCCGAGTTAAGGTAATAATTCCCGCGTCTGGCATAAACTACAGAAACAGAGTGAATACGCTCAGCAAAACCATGGCTGGTTGTAGCAGGGTCCGGGGCACATTTCACTGAGGACAGGGCGGTATCCAGCAGATGTGCATAGCGACTTGTTTTCTCCTCAAGTTGTGCCCTGTATGGTTGTTGAAGTACCTCGTGAGGTCCCACAAATGGGCATTGGGGTGATGTTGTTATCATAAGCAGTCCTGAAGAAAAACCAAAATGCAGCCAGCCAAAACCGTAATAAAAACTTGCAAGTGCATTGACGGGATCTCCGGACACAAAAAATGTGATTCCGTCGCTTTCATAGGCGCGTGCCATTTCCAGGACAGAGGCAGCAATTTTGTTGAAAGGAGTACTCTCCGGTGCTGAGATACGGGTCGTTGAAAGCGCTGTAGTAAACAGGATCTGGCATTCGGTAATCTTCATAAACCAGCAAACATCTCCAGGTACGAGCGCTCCATATCGTGCAGTTCTGCAGGGACAATCAGGATATGAAGTGGCGGACCGAAATGAACAGATTTCAGGGTATCTGCAGATCCCGCTTTTACCAGTGGATCCTCTGAACCTGCCCGTGCAATGCCGACATAAAGAGGCAGGTGAATTTTTTTGTCTTCTGCCATTTTTTCAAGAAGGATAATTGCTTCAGGGATTGTCATGTACCTTGTATCCTGGATGTCCAGATACACCAGCGTGTGCACCTGCAGAGACAGGTTCTGCGCGATGACATCGATGGATGATGTCGGAGACCAGTTTTTCTGCGGGAAGGGTATTGAACATGACTTCCCGAACCGGTAGTTCTGGAGCCCGGAAAGACCGCAGGCTGCGCTGGAGATGGATGCGGCATGGATAATCGTTGTCTTTATCCCCCTTGAAGCGGCACGCATCCGGAGGTCTGCGTGGGTAGTTGAGATCATAGGATCTCCTGCACAGAGAAATACTACGTTTTCTCTCTCCGCTTTGCTCAGGAGATCATCGGGATACTGTTCTACATCTTCGCGGCCGAGCAGGCCTACGGTCTTTCCATAATACCTTGCTAGCTCTTCATGCGAAGTACCCATGAGCCGGGATGTGTAGTATTCAAGAAAGATGTGATCAGCGTTCCGGATACATCGGAGCCCTTTTTCCGAAACATCGGTTTTATCATACAGTCCGAGACCAATAAATGTCAGCATTGTTCACACCCCGTAGCTTTGAATCAATACGTCCTCGTCATTCATGTGAGAAACATTGTAGTGGTTCCTGTTTTTTTAGTCCGCTCAAAAAACGTTGTCAGTTCTGTCCGCTCCCTGTTTTTAACCATAAGGTAGTATCGGTTGATCATGTTATGAGCATGTTTATAATTGCTCCTATCGTCAGGCCCAGAAAAACCGTATACACCGATATCAGGATGGCAATACGTGCCCCCAGCTGGCGATACAGCACGGCAATCGTGGAAATGCAGGGAATAAAAAGGACACTGACGATAGCAAAGGTATAGAGCTGTCCAGCGGTCATGACCGAACCAAGGTCAGCAGTACCGGACAGGACCGCGAGCGTCTCAAAAGCGAGTTCTTTTCTGAAGATACCGAATAACAGCGCTGTTGATGCATACTCAGGCAACCCGAGAAGGGTGACCGTTACAGGAGCAAGCAGCTGCTCGAAGGCATCGGTCACACCATAATACTGGAGAAGCCCGAGTCCTATACTGGTGATGATCAACAGCGGCATTGCGATGAAGAGGAACTCTTTGATCCGGAGCCAGGATTTTGCCAGCACCAGACGTGCCTGGGGCCTGCGGAGGGCAGACATCTCAACGATCATGCCAAACTGCTCACCGGGGGTGATGCGGCTCAGCATGACTGCTGTGACAATAATGAGAATAAACACAATAACATAAATGGAAAACGCCCAGAGAATCCCGACAAAAGCAGCAACAATACCTGCAATTACCACAGTCCTGGCAGAGCAGGGCACCATGCTGATAAGAAATGCCGCGATGGTCTGTTCACGGCGTGTTTTTAAGATACGCAAACTCATTACAGCAGGCACCGTGCATCCAAACCCTATCACCATGGGGATGATCGCCTCCCCGTGAAGGCCGAGCCGGTGCATCGCACGATCCGCAAGGAATGCTGCACGGGTCATGTATCCCGTATCTTCAAGCAGCGATAGTCCGATATAAAACGTCAGGATGAACGGGAATGCGATACCGAGACCGGCTTCCAGTGCAATCAGGACCGAAAATCCTATTCTCTCCACTAAAGGCGGCAAATCCAATGCGGTAAACGGCAGGATGATGTAGGTGGTAAATGTCTGGACGATCAGCTCCTGCATCCACGAGCCGATGACAAAGACTGACAGGAGCAGAAAAAAGAGGATGGTTATAAGGATAGGGACTCCGGGAATTATTCGGGTGAGGAGACTGTCCAGATCATAGGTTTTTTTCCGATCTCCCTGCCTGACTGCTGCAGCTGCAATCTTCCGGGACAAATTATGGCGGTTCGTTGCAATGATCTGGCGTACCGACATCCTGTGGCGCAGTTCGATCTCGTGAGCGACAGCTCCTGCAGCATCGAGCAGCATCCGGTCATCTCCGGTACCCTGCAGGGCAAGCAAGCTCTTGTACCGGGGAGCTCCCAGAGTTTTTTCGAGACTGTTGAGTGCAGCCTCAATATGGTGGTCGTAGGGTACCCGAAGGGTTGCAACCCTTGCAGAACCCAGTGCAAGGGGAAGAATGCGGTCAATCTCTCTTCCTTCAGATGCAGCAGTAAGAAGAACCGGGACTCCAAGAAGAGATGAAAGCTCACCAACATCGATGATCAGCCCCTGCCGTTCTGCTTCGTCAATCATGTTGACTACGGCAATGAGTTTTGGTGAGAATTCAGTCACCTGGGTAAAGAGGTAGAGATTTCGCTCGAGTTTTGTGGCATCGAGAACTGCAACAATGACATCTGCTCCCGCCTGTTCAAGGAATTTCCGCACCAGTATTTCTTCTTCGGAGCTTCCGTCCAGGGAATAGATTCCGGGCAGGTCAACGATCTCAATCTTCTCTTTTTTATAACAGACATTCCCGCATTCCAGGCAAACGGAGGATCCGGGATAGCGGTTCACTTCAATACCAAGGCCGGTGAGCTGATTGAAAATGAGGGATTTTCCTGCACCGGGATTGCCCAGAAGTGCGATCTTCATGATGAGCGTTCCACACCGATTGCAGAAGCGATCTCGGGGCTCAGAGCGACATCACATCCCTTCACCTGAACTACAAGAGCACCATTGGATAATTTTCGCTTAATTGAGGCACGCTCCCCCGGTACCATGCCGAGATCAAGGAGACGTTTTGCACATGCCCTGCCATGGATACAGTGGATGATGACGTTTTCCCCCTCTGCACAATCAGAAATGCTGGGACATTGACAGTCATAATCCTTCTCGGTGCATTGTGTGGTACTCATCTGCCTGCCGTGTCTTCCCCACCCATAGTGCCGCAGGCCATCCCGTTTCACGATTAACTGGCCTAACCGGTCAATAGTTTCATCAGATACGGCATGTTCAAGGGTGCATGCCTCATCTGATGCAGAGCTGGTATCCATACCAAGAATCTCTGACAAAAAACACTGGAGTGTCTCATGTTTTTTTATGACACTTTCCCCGGTTTGTTTTCCCTGTCCGGTAAGAGTAATTACCTCCCCGGGAAAAATAGAGGCATCCCCGCTGGAAACAAGGTCTTCCATATCAGAACGCACCACTGATTCCGGTTTACCAAGGATTACCGCCAGCTCTGCGTAGCGAGGGGGATGAGCATTTTTTTCTGAGAACTGCTGGATGGCTTCCAGGTAATCTTCCCGCAGGGAGGGCAGCATAGGAGTACTCTTACCTATTTTTAGGCTCCTGACGACTTTATTGATTTGGGTCAGGGTTGCACTCTAAAGGAAATCGTTGCAATACTATAAGGTATAAACAAATCAAAAGATAAAAAATAATAAAATAATTTTTACGGGTGTTTCCGGGGTACTGATGATTTACTGGCTCTATGAATATATGCTCAAACGACAGATTGCCGAGTTGCCGGGGCATGTCTGCTTCATGATCAGCGGGCAGGATATGGCTGATGCACCCGCGAACCTGGTTAATATCACATCCTGGTGCAGCGAGATATCAAACTACGTGGAAAAATCCCATCCTTCAGGAAAAACTATCATCCGCGGTGTAACCTTTCACATCAGCACATCCGACCCTGGGGCGATGGAAGCATACCTCCCTGAGATCCGGAAGATCAGCACTATTGCCCGTCTGGTTCTCCACATCAGGGACAAAGAAGAGATTGCCGGCAGTGGTATGGATGTTGTTATCGCGATCGGGAAAAGCGGGAAGGAGGAGATCACCGATTGTATACGGAAGATGGCGGAGGACCATGTTCGGCCGTCAGATGTGGACGAGAAGATGCTTGAATCCTACCTGACCTTTAAGTACACTCCCGATGTTGTTGTCAAGAGCGGCGGGGACCACCTGACAGATTTCCTCATATGGCAGTCGGTTTATTCCGAGCTGTTCTTTTCGGATGTGAACTGGAAATACCTGAGGAAGGTAGATTTCTTACGGGTCCTCAGGGATTACCAGTCACGGATACGCAGGTTTGGGAAGTGAGTGGTTAATTTTGGGGGAGAACCCTGTTTTTTCTGGTCGCTTATTTCATTACCCCCCACGAAAATTGAAATTTTACTTTAACCTGATCCCAATCCATGTTGGTGTCCCATTCACCATCTTTTCCTTCACGGCGAACTGGTTTTTTAAGGTTACAGAAAAAGATTTTTTATCAGGGACCGGAAGTACGCGGTGATCCCGGCACCAGCGTTCGAACGAATAGTACATATCGTCTTTTACCAGGAGTGCAGTTTCGGTGTCTTCACGGAGGATCATCGAAGTGAAGAACTTTTTCACAGCATCTTCCTTCTTCTTCCTCGGTGCAGGCTTTTTTGTTTTTCCTGTCGTCACAGCGGGTGCACGGAGGGGTACTATCTCTTTTCCCTGAACAGGAACCGGCAGAGGGGCAGGTGCCAGTACGTCCCGTTCAGGTTTTACTTTGGGGGGATGCCGTGACTTCAACGCTTTTACCGCATGGGGATCGTCGGCGTTGATGATGGCTGGAACTGCCAAAACTCCCGGTTCAGGAGATTCAGGATCTGGCAATACAGGTTTTCCGTTTGCTGCGATGATTACCGGTTCCAAAATGATTCCGTCCGGAATCTTCTGCTGGCGGTAGTCGATTCCCAGCCTCTCCGCAAGAGCCCTGTTGCACGCCTCGCTGACATCGATTTTCTGCTGGCGGGCCCGCTCAAGGATATCAGCCCTGATCACAATCGATATCTGACGCCACGGAGCGTTGCTCTCTTTTTTTCCTGCCATCCTTACTGTTGATCTGTCCCGGGGAGAAATATAGTACGCGATCTTTTCCTGCCCGTGAAACGCTAACCGGCCGACATACGCTGGTCGTAAATGCGGATTGCACGCATGAGGTCGATTTTCCTGAAAAGAGGCCAGTATGGGGCGCAAAAGTAAACTGTGGATTCATGGCCGTTGGCGAGCCAGGGGAGGAAGTTCGAAGTGCGGTACTCGTTTCCTGTCCTGATGATAAGGTCAACCGGGGGGATCCCTTTGCCCCCATGAATGTGTTCTTCCACCATGGCAGCATCGATCCGCCCGGGCGCGACCTTATTGTGCTCGATATCGGCAAGTATTGCTCTTGCCGCGAGCACGATCTCGTTTCTTCCCCCGTAGGCAAGGGCAATATTGAGATGGAATCCCGTGTTGTCCTTTGTCGCCTCTTCTGCTGCATCCACTGCTTCCTTTAATTCCGGGGGCAGGAGTGAACGGTCTCCCACCATCTGGACACGGATACTGTATCTCTTAACTCGTTCGTCGTTCAGGACTGAAATGAACTTTTCACGGAACAGGGCAAAGAGATGGTCGACTTCCTCTTTGTTCCGTGAGAAATTTTCCGTGGAGAACGTGTATAATGTGATATGTTTAATGCCCAGTTCATGTGCCCAGTCAAGCATTTCCTCAGTTTTATCGGCTCCCGCACGGTGCCCCTTCGGGGTGTCGATCCCCAGTTTTTTTGCATAGCGCCGGTTACCATCCTGGATGATCGCGATATGGTTGGGCACACGCTGGAACTGCATCTTCAGGTACCTCTCATAGAGTGGTTCAATGAGCGACCGCAGGATCATAGCGGGGTCACCTCAACAACCATGCCCCCGTTGGGATAGCGTTCCACAACATATTTTTTCCCCGGCAGATCATCGATATTTTTTTCAAGCAGCCACCATGCCATCTCTATCCGGTCATTATAATCCTCAAAACTTCCCGGATCAAATTTCTGCTCGCAGAATTGAGTGCATACCTTTTTTTGAAGGAGTGGAGGTTCAAGTACACCATACACAATAGTTCCGTCCGGTGTAATTTCATCAAACGGTCGGGCGGTATTTTCTGCGATTCGCTTCAACCGCTCCCGCAGCTGCACCGAATCCTTGAACGCAGATGAGCACCAGTGCACCTTATCATGCCGGCACAATTCCTCGGCCCAGCCTTTTGCTCCCTCAATTGCATTATGCAGTTCATCGGAAAGTTCATACCCTCGCTTCCGCATCTCGTACGCATTTGTTTCTCCCCATTCGAGTTCATTGATATTGAGGAAGTCAAGGTAGGGAAGTGCAGGTATGAACATTTCCAGACCCGGTAGTGCAGGCACTTCGATACCGATATCAAATCCCATCTCGTGTGCCCGCTTTGCCGATCGGAGGAAGTCAGTATCGAGTATGTTATTCCAGCATTCATGAGGAGGATGAAGCCGGATTTCGTCAACGAGCCCTTTCATACGTCCCAGTTCGTCATCGCCGGGCGCCTTTGCAGTGTACAGGTGTATGTGGTGATCAGGTCCAAAATGATTCTTGAGCAGCCGGCAATATCCGATAACCCTGTCGAGGCACAGGAGCGGTTCTCCTCCCGTGATTCCCGTGCCAAGGGCGCTCATATTCTCCGCCTCCTCAATCATCTGTGACGGGATATCAACCGGGTGCTCATTTGCAAAAACGGTGTCGGAACCTTTCCGTTCTCGGGAAAGGGGGCAGTACCAGCAGGAGCGATGGCATCGTCCTGTAACAAAGAGTACCATCTTTGCGCCCTGATGGCAGAGAACACAGCCTTTTGAAAGTGACACACACAACCCCTTGCCTGAGATACCAGACAATTCCTGAAATTCTGTTCTTATTTATTTGTGAGCAAAGCACAAAACTCTTCTGTACATCAAAGGGGACCAGGCTTTGTAGCCCCGGAATACTGTCTTCCCTTGCTTTTTTGAGGGGTGAATTAAAAAAATGATTTAAATGGTCTTTAGCGGGAAATGCAAGGATTTCTGACGAACAACATTTATATGAGACGTTGCCATACGAATCAATGAGAAATGACTAACTATTCCCGGGTATACCCCCATCGAGAATCGGGACTATCCGAAGTGATCGGTTTTGTTCTGATCATTGGCCTGATCGTTGTTGTGGCGTCTCTTTACCTGACGTATGGCGTTCCTGCACAGGGCAGGGAGAATGAAATTGTTCATATGAACGAGGTAAAAGATCAGTTTGTCGGCTATAAACTCAGCCTAGACTCACTTTTCAATAACAATAAAGTTGGAACAACGGTCAGTAATTCGTTTACCCTCGGCACAGCAGGAGGGTATTCCCAGGGAACAATCAGTTTTATCCCGATAATGAGCCCGGTGAGCTCATCCGGGGTAATTGCAATAAATGACAGGACAAAAGAGCCGGAGATATTATCGTTTACCTCACGCTCTCTTATCCTTAACAACACGGTGAATGATGCGGTAGATCTTCCTGCCGGAATTGATAATGTTCCAGAACATATCTACGTCACTATTTCCGGAATAACCCCCAATGACCTCTCAAAAGACACCTACTACGGAGTCGAGATAAACGGGTCGGGCTGGCTTGCAACGGTGAATCTCACTCCCCGTTTTGCTTATTATGATACATACAGTATCGTGCAGCTGGCTTCCTGTCCGCCGGGTCAGGTTGTTGGCATGAATCCAGGTGGTGGAGTAAACTGCCTTGTTTCAACTCCGGCGTCCAATTATACCGGATCTGATATCAGTGTGACCGTCATAAAAGGGAATATACCCACCGTGCAGGATCTTACCGTCTACAAAACAATTTCTCCGGGAACGTATACGGTCGATCTGATGGATGACGCGTACGGAATGAAATCATCGCTGCAAATTCCCGACAATCTTTTCCTCTCACCAACCCTGGACAAGTTCGACACTCTTCACTATACCTCCCATATCAAGGGAAACGGGAATGTTACCTATGGCTTTACAGAAATGAACTATACCGTACCCCCGATCACCCTGGGATCTTTAGAATACCGCGGACAGAATAGTTACTGGATCCCTCAGACGTATTATTATCAGCTGGGGGGTGTGTTCCTCTCCCAGGCAGATGGCAACACTGTGTACAAACTCCCGCCCGAGATTTCCTTCAACTATAATAACGACCCCGTTGTCACGAAAAAAATTGTCACTGTAAATATCAATGCCCTCACCTTTGATCCAAATAACCGTGGGATCGTTGGCGGGAGCAGTTCAATCCAGGTAAAGACACATCTTGATAGTGTCACTATGCTTCCCTATGCTCCTGGCAGTGCCAACACCAAGTGGATAACAATCGCAGTCAATACCACAAACAATCAGTCGAGGACCATGTGGAAAAATTATTTTGATTACACCGCTACGGTAGCCGGGGTGCCACATTTCACCACGGGTATTGCAGGCAACGAGAGTTATATCACCATACATGGCTACGACGTGTCTGACACCTGGAATGATATCAATGTGATTGCAGCCAGGGGGACCTTCACAACCACAATCCATGGGGTCGGTGGAGTCATTTCGTGAGGAATATGTACCATGACAGCGGTCTTTCTGATGCTCTTGGTGCCATTATTCTTGTTGCGGTAGTCGGTATGGGGGTGGCTCTGTTAGGAGTCAGTATTCTCTCAAATTCCCCTCCGCAAAAGATCCCCGCACTTGATGTGGATTTCATAACAATCGATCATTCTATCCTCCTCCGCCATGAGGGTGGTGATACCCTCCTGAAAGAAGAGGTGTCTTTCCTGGTGAACGGGACCGATATGAAGAATTTTTTTAAAAATATGGATGGAACTCCCTGGTCCCGCTGGTCTGCTGGTGACACACTCAGATACGATGTCCCGGCAGGTCAGATCGTGCCTGACAGTCTTCAGCT
>DATMWO010000006.1:0-2798 GCA_035562475.1 Methanoregula sp. | reverse complement strand
CTCATAATCTCCGGGTTCAGTTATGGGTACATCTATTGCAAAGTTGCCCTGATAGTCGGTATTTATAAAACGTGGTCCGAAAACGACGTCATCAGAAGGCCCGATAACTTCTATCTGTACTCCGGAATTTTCATCCCCTTTAATCATTCCTGCAATAGTTATCTTACCGTTAAAATTCTGGATGGCAGAAGAGCTGAGATCGATATCATCAGAGCGATCAAAAAGGTACACGACTCGCATGTTTACGGACTCACCCGCGCCATTGGTCGGCACTTCAACTTTATACATCCCGGTTTTTAATCCGGTAGTATCAAAGACAGCACGAAATGTGCGATCTGACTGGACGTAGACAATCTTGCGTTTTATCTCTGTAGTCGTTGTCAGCTGGTAATAGAGCACTACATCGATGGGTGTGCCAATCCCAAACGTGGTCGTCCCATTCACAATGAGGGGTTTTCCTATCGGTAGTGAATCTGGTGCATCGATATTTACCTGGTAAGCCGAACCAATTCCCGATAGAAAGAGAAGTCCCATCACCAGCAGGACGATCTTTTTCATCTATATAGGTTCAACTATTATGATGTTAATGATTTCTGAACTACAGGAAAAACCTCTCGCAAGCTGGCGGGGACAAGAGCGGTATGATAATGAATTGCTCAATTGCCTCACCATTATTTTTAAAAGTGCAGGCTGTTCATGGTCAAAATGCAGGATGTGCGGTTACCGGAACGAACGATATTCCGGCGAACTGTCTTCCGAATCCCTTCTTAAGCATCTCCGTGCACAACTTGCTTGGGTTCGTACACAGTATAAACCTGATGAGTATCGTATGGTGAAGATCTTTACGTCAGGAAGTTTTTTTGACCCGCATGAAATACCTTCTGAATTTCTTTCTGATGTGGCAACTTCGTTTAAGGGGAAACTGGTCATTGCAGAAACCCGCCCTGAATTTATTCACCGCGAAGTCATCTTGTCATTCATCGAACTGCTGGATGACGGGAGCTGGAAGACACCGCTGTATTGTGCGATAGGCCTTGAAACAAGCAGCGACAGGATCCGGGAAAAGTGCATTAATAAAGGTTTTACATTCCTGGACTTCGAAAAAGCTGCCGCAGCAGCTCACTCTGCCGGCGCCGGGGTAAAAGCATACCTGCTTTTTAAACCCCTTTTTTTGACGGAGAGTGAAGCTGTAGATGATATGAAAATCTCAATTCGGGAAACAGCAGGGTATGCAGATATGATCTCCATGAACCCCTGCACAGTCCAGCGCAACACTGAACTGGATTACTACTGGAAGCGGGGAGCATATCGCCCACCGTATCTCTGGAGCGTCCTTTCAATCCTTGCAGATTCCCCTGTTCCTATCACCTGCGATCCCCTTGGCGGGGGTCAGAAACGGGGACCTCACAATTGCGGGGTATGTGATTACGAACTGGTCAAAGGAATCCGGGACTACTCGCTGAATGCTGATCAGGATCTCATCACCGCGCTGCTCGAGACCAGCTGCGATTGTAAGCAGGAATGGGAATATGTCCTGTCCTCAGAAAAATCATACTGTATGCCGCTGACGCGGTAAACAACCGTAAAAAATTATTTTTTTGTACGACTGCTCTGGATCTCGAGTTGTTTTACCAGGAGCGGGAGGAATGTTCCTGCATCTGATACGATGCCGATAGCCTGCATGGTTCCGCGATCCATAAGTTTTGTGAGTGAAGTCGGATTAATATCGACACATACCGTTTTCACATGTGAAGGCAGGCAGTTACCGACAGCGATAGAGTGAAGAAGGGTTGCAATCATTAAGACCATACTGCATCCTTCGATATGGACTCTCATGGCATCCTGCGCCTCCATCACATCAGTGATCACATCGGGGAGCGGACCATCATCACGGATTGAACCGGCAAGGACGAAGGGGACATTTTTCCTGACACATTCATACATTATTCCACTGGTTACTATACCGTTTTCCACTGCTTTTTTGATGGAACCGGCCCGCATGATCTCACTGATAGCATAAAGATGATGCTTATGACCCCCCATTATGGGTTTTCCTGTTGAGATATCCATGCCCAGTGAAGTACCGTACAGATTATACTCGATATCGTGGGTGGCCAGTGCGTTTCCTGCAAAAAGCACATCGATATAGCCTTTTCGAATCATTTCCGCAAGTGCTTTATCTGCCCCTGTGTGAATAATGGCCGGCCCACCAACGATTGCAATCCTGCCACCTTTCCTGCGGACATCAAGTATTTCACGTGCAATCTGTGCGATCAGTGTCTCACTCGGTCGTTCGGGAGAAACCGTGCCATGCATGAACTCAAAGGTGCTGCTCTCCCGGGGACGTTCAGGATACCTGACACTGACTCCCTGCTCACCGACAACCACCAAATCCCCCTTCCGTATTTTTCCCAGCGCCACGGCCACTGCACACTTCTTCGCAGGATCCACAACGATCAGGAAATCCATCTCTATAGATTCGACAGGGAGCCATTCCCCTCCATACTTCACCTGGGTCGGGTGGTTGCTTGTTGTGTAGAATCCTTTGGGTACGACACGATCAGATTCTGCAGGAACCAGATATGCATCTTTTACTTCGAGCGGGCGGGCACCAAGCCGGTGGAGTTCTGAAAGGATGGACAGAAGTTTTTCCTTGCTGGACGCCGCTATGCGAAGCCGGGCATAGCTCGGGTCGGTTTTTTCCTTACCGATGTCAAATACGAGGATCTCGAAATTACCCCCCATATCCATGACCCTGTCGAAGAGCTGCGTCATGATTCCCGAATCGATTATATGAC
>DATMWO010000005.1:0-3881 GCA_035562475.1 Methanoregula sp. | reverse complement strand
TAGATCACAACAGGTTCATTTTTTGGGATTTCATCAAGATGCCGGGGGAGTTCCCCGATGTAGATGTGGTGTGCCCGGGGGATATGGCCGACCGCACGCCAGTTTTTAATGTCCCGTACATCAAGGATGAAGGGATTTTCTGTATCAAGACGCTCCTTTAATTGCTGGACTGAACAGTTCGGCACGGTGCCAATGTCCTGTGCGGCTTTGGTCCATACGGGAAATCCCCCGGAGAGTACCCCCGCGACAGTGTCATAACCAAGCCGGACAAAATGTCGGACCACCGGATCCAGATCCAGATTGAAGTCATCGACAAGGACAATTGGTCTCTGGTAATCGAGGAACCATCCCATGAAGGCGGTCAGGCCTTCCCGCCAGATGGAGAGGCTTCCCGGAATATGACCTGCACCAAAACTGGTGGGGGATCGTATATCTACGATCTGGCAACCGGATTTCCTGAGCTGGTTGACTTCGGGGACCGACAGCGGGTGCAGGTCCGGTAACCGGTGCAGGATCGGTGCACCGTCCCGGTTGTAGGTTTCCATCTGCCGGAAATAGGGGGGTACGTAAGGGGATTCGGTTGTCCGCAGCGAGATAAAACGTTCACGGCCGGATGCAAGAGGGGGATTTGTCTTTTTTTCATAGCCAATGGTAGTGAAGGGGTGATCAGCGATCTCCCCCCCGCATACCGACCCGGCCCCATGGGCGGGACAGACGATCACCCCGTCACCAAGCGGGAGGAGTTTATTTTCAATGCTGTCAAAGATTTTTTTTGCCATCTCTGCTTTTCGTTCCTGCCCGAAAAAATCAGTCCGGGCAATATCACCGGCAAAGAGCGTATCGCCGGAAAATACCATATATGGCTCATCAGAAACCTCAGTGTCCCGCACCACAAGGGAGATACTCTCCTCGGTATGCCCGGGGGTCTCCAGAACCGACAGCACCAGAGACCCCAGCGTGAACGTATCACCCTCTTTTACCGGCTTTCCATAGGCAAACGCCAGCGGTGCACCATGAAAAATCTCCGCTCCGCACCGCTGTTTGAGTTCAAGCGACCCGATAGTGTAGTCCTCATTCCGGTGTGTCTCGAAGATATGGGTAATGACCAGTTGATTCCGGCGGGCAATCTCAAGGTAGATATCGCAGTCCCGTCGTGGATCGATTACCGCTGCCCGTCCTCCGGATCCAATGAGGTAGGAATTATGGGCTATACCCTCAGAAACAATCCTTTCGAATAACACGTTGTCTTCCCCTCTATCGTGGAATTACACACCCGGTCTGTATATAGGTTATGAACCGGACAAAACCAGGGAATGAAGTGTTCCCTCATTCAATGCTGAAGGGATACTTCAGCAGAATCGGGGTCATATCTCCACGTGAAATACGCCCGCGTATGAGCTCACAGATATCCTTCAGGTTCACCGGGGTGTAACCGATCACTTCAGCACTGACATTTATCCGCCGGTGCTCAAAATCGATGAACGGGTAATGGCGGAGATCATTGTTATGGTGATGACCGTGGATCACCCAGCCGTCAAATGCTGACCGGCAATCAGCAGGATCATGAACCAGCAGGAACCGGAAACCATGGTAATCAAGCGTACATGACGGAACTGCATCCGGTACTCCATCATCGTGATTCCCGGTAACAAAGGTAATGTTGCCTTTGAGTTTTTGCCGGTACTGCAGAGCGGGCAACGCTTCTGTTCCATATCGCAAATCTCCCAGATAATACACGTGGTTTGCGGGAGAAATGGTATAATTCCAGTTTTTTATCAGCACATGATCCATTTCCCGGACATCGGAAAAGAGGAACGGACGTGAACAGTAGCGGATGATATTCGCATGGCCGAGATGCAGATCAGCAATCAGGTAAATATCCTCAGGGTGTGAGGGGGATGGGTCTAATCGTTCAAAACCCGATTGCTCCCGATACATTGAGAGTGTTTTCTGCCAGGATTTACTGGTATGACTGGTATCACCGGTGATCCACCGTTTCTCCAGAAGATCATATTCCGTGAGGATGCTTTCTCCCTGCATCACGGTAATCCTGAGTCCTGCATCATCCAGGGTGAGTGGGCGGACTGCGTGCCCTTTTCTGGGGCTGATCATTCGCCACAGCACGTTTCTCAGCCTCAAAAGAATTCCCTTGGGGATTTCCTCCTGCTGCCGGCCGGTGAGTACAGAAAATACGGTCGATGCCTGAAGGGGATCCATACGGTTTGCTACGGTTACATGAAACCATTTGCTGTCAGGTTGGGCATCCCATATATTCTGGCTGTGCGTAATAGGGGAAAGCATGCCGGCTATCGAAGAGGTGAGTTTTTTTAAGGAATCTGAGGGTCTGACCGGGAATGCAATAACACTACCGTGAATTCCCTCACGCATTTCCCACCCGTCCAGAGTGAATGTGAGGGGATCGTACCCTGCTGCCACCTGGCCAAGGATGTCAATAAGCTGATAGGGGCTGACACCTTCATTCAGGGTAAAAGGTCCAAACAGCGTGATATGAGGATGTTGTTCGAGAAAACCTTCAATAGCAAATAACCGGCCAACATAAGAAATCGTTTCCCTGATCCGCCATTTTGTCATTGCGAGGCGGATCTCAATGAGGTAGATATCGTCCATGAAAGACAGCCCGGAATTAATGTCTCTATAGGGTCTCTCTGGTTAAATCCTTGATAGATATTTTTAGGGTACAGTGCCATTGTAACCACCACCTCGTACAGGAAATGACGAGAAAAAATGTAATCAGCATAGTGTTCGTTCCAAAATTCAAAATCAAAAACGTGTTCCTGTTCAAAGGACCAAAAATGCTGGACGCTCCCGGGGCGTCGCCCCGCCACTAGGGCGCCCCGGTTGCGATGGGGTTGTATAACCAGGGATCAGGTATACCGGTACTCCCGGTGAATCGCAGGTGCCCCCGCCCCAAAAAATGGGCGGGGCTGGCGCAAGGAAGGCGGGTGGTGTTCAATACAACAAGAAATCAGTCGCCAGAATATGATTATCCCCTGTTTTTTAAAAATTCCGGATCCTCAATGAGCGATCAATTTCTTTACAGGGTGGATAAAAGGAGGATAGTGCAGTCCCGGATTATGTGCAGGTTTTCATTTTTTGCCCAGACAAAGGGTCTTTTATACTCCTGCACCAGTATAGAACGACCATGAAACATGCTGCATATGTGCGATATCAGCAGCAGCACCTGCGGCAAAAATTATCAGTCCTGTTCAGGTTCTGCAGGCATGAAGGAATTGAGGTGTTGGTCGTATCGGATCCCCACAAGTGGATACTTAAAAGTGAAATCAGGAATAAAAACGATAAAATCAAACGGAAAAATATGATACTGGGTTTTATCCCGCAATTTCAATCCCGGGATTATAAAAAAAATGCTCCTGAAAATACCGTCAGTAAAAAAAGATCCGGGAAAACGGGCAGGGTGCTTCCTGAAATGAGCCATCAGATCATTGTAACCAGCAAAAGAAAAAATATTGAATTTGTCCTCTCTCATGAAATCGGGCATTACCTTGCAAAAAAATTCTACAACCAGGAACGCCTGCACCAGAATGAAGATTTTGCAAACGGAATCGCGTGGTGCATCATGAACCAGTGCCTGTACCGGTTTGATATCGATGACGATTGCGATGATTACACAAAAAAAGCACAGACCTGTTATACCTATTTTTTTGATACAGTGAATTCCGTAAAAGCACCCTGAACGGTGGCAGGTCCTTCTAGAGAAACAATCCAATATATACTGCTGCTTGTCTATTGCCTGCCAAAACAGGGTACAGGTTCTTGTGCTATCGATTGAGGATAGCCAAAACTTACCGACGATTTCGAACTTCAGAATCATTGGCACACTGTTTTGGCATATCGTGCTA
>DATMWO010000004.1:0-4240 GCA_035562475.1 Methanoregula sp. | reverse complement strand
ACCCTACAATTATTTTTAGAGCCTCAGAGGTGGAGAAAATATTAAAAATTACCGGAAATAAGAAAAGAGACTAAAAAAATTATTCCTGGGTCTGTTCATCAGTCGGTTGCCCATCTGTAGGTTTCTGAAGGATCTGAACATCCATAATGTTGTGCTGGCGCTGGGAGAGTTTTTTTGCTTTGAAGATATTCTTCCCGTCTTTGCCGATTGCAATACCCCGGTCTTCATCCCTCACTTCGACCTGAACCGTCTGCTCTTCGGGCTCACCTTCGAACAGGATTGAAGTAACCTGCGCCGGTAAAAAACAGTTTCTGATAAACTGTTCGGGATTGCTGTTATATTCCACAACTTCAATCTTCTTACCCATCACTTCCGAGGCTTTTTTGATTGAGGCACCCTTTTTACCGATAGCCAGTCCCATATCACCGGGATTTATTACAAAAATAAGGCGTGCATTGCGCTCATCGACAACACAGTCACGGCTTCCCGCGCCGGTAAGGCTCTCAAACTGGGAGATCAGACGCATACAGTCTTCAGTCAGTTTAACTTCAACCATATCATACCCTCTTAAGAGAGAGAATGTCTGACTCGCCCGGAGTAACAATAGCAAGCGTGCTTACCATGAATGGTTTACCGCATGCCTTCCCGAGCGCCACGCTTGAGCCCTCAAAGGTATGGATGAAAAGATTTTCATAGCCCGAAAGTTTTGATTTGAAGGACGCCGGACAATTGCCCGCGACGACGATCATCTGGGCTTTGCCCTCTTTTATGCATTTTTCCGTGTTGTTCTGGCCAAGAATTACATTTCCTGTCTTGATGGCTCTTCTCAGTGAAGCATTAAAATCCATGTACAATTCCTCTGGTTTTTAAGGTTATTCCATTCTAATTATCGTGTTGTCTGACTGCGATGAGTTTTACATCACCGGTACCGAGTTGAATCGGCTGGCCGACAATGACATTTTCGGTGACACCGCTCAGTTCATCGACTTCATTTGCCACGGCAGCATCAAGCAGGTGGTTAACCGTCACTTCAAACGCCGCACGTGAGAGAACACTTTCCTTCTCACCGGCAATACCATGACGTCCAATCTGCTTGACCTCACCTTCCATACACATCATGTCGGAAACGAGCATGATATGACGGACATCAACAAGGATACCCTGTTCATTGAGCGTGGAAACCGCTTCATGAATGATCGCATTCCTCGCTGCTTCAATGCCGAGCACTGACGCGATTTCACTGATGTTGTTGGTGCGGGTCCGTGTGGTGTCCACCCCAGCGACATCAAATACATCTTTTATGTTGGAACCTTCAGTATAAAGTATATACTCTCCGGCCTCCTTTCTGACGACGACGCGCAGGATATCATCGATACCCTGCACGATGACGTTTCTCACATGTTCAGCGAGCTGGAAGAGGTTCTGATAACTCTCCTTGTTTTTTGGTGAGAAGGTGATGGTCGACGTCTCCTCGTTGATATCATGCTCGAAGTCACGGTAATGTCGACGGTCGCGAATCTTTTTGGGAGCAGTCTCCATGATCTCCATTGGTGTGATCTTTCGCTTATCGCAGACTTTCGTGTTCAAATGCACGATCACATGCATGTTCTCCATATCAGTAGTGATATCCCCGAATTCGTGGAGAGGGGCTGCTTCAATCTGCCAGCTGACCTCACGCGCCCGGTCACGGTCATTGCTGTAATCGGGTTCGAGATAGACCGTCATTGTCGGTGTACTGGGTTCCTTCCTTGCATCCATAATCTCGATGAGTCGCGGGAGACCGAGTGTGACGTTAATTTCAGCAACACCTGCATAGTGGAATGTACGCATCGTCATCTGGGTACCTGGTTCACCGATAGACTGAGCTGCGATGACCCCCACGGCCTCACATGCCTCGATTCTCGTGGACAGGTATTCCTTTAGCACCCGTTCAAGTATTTGCTTGAACTGGGTATCGTTGATCTCTTTGTTGTCAAGAAATTTGTGCAGCTGATCTTTGGTCTTCTTTGGGAGGTCCGCCGCCTCAATCTTCTTATCGTACTTTTCTGCGAGCGCCATCAGACTTCCTCCTTGAGAATACTTTCGACAATTCCCTTGACATCGACCGGGTCACCAAATGCACTCTTTGTCGGATCAGTACTGTCTTCACCGTACTGGAACTGGATGATTCTTCCACCGGTTGACCTCACGGTTCCATCATAGGCAACCTTGAGATCCTGCAATGCGTTAATCAGTCTGCGCTGCAGGTACCCGCTCTGCGAAGTACGTACCGCTGTATCAACAAGCCCTTCCCGACCACCAATGGCGTGGAAGAAGAATTCAGTCGGGTTAAGCCCGCCCTTATAGCTGTGGGCAATGAAACCATGAGCATCGGAGCCCCGGTCACCTTTCTTGAAGTGCGGGAGCGTACGGTCATCATACCCCCGGACAATACGCTCACCACGAACGGACTGCTGCCCGATACAGCCTGCCATCTGGGTCAGGTTGAGCATCGAACCTCGTGCACCGGAAACTGCCATGACGACAGCGCTGTTACCGAGGCCAAGGTGCCGGCCGGCTATCTGACCGGTCTGGTCACGGGCTTTCCCCAGTACCTGCATGATCTGCATCTCAAGAGTCTCTTCAACCGTACGCCCGGGCATGGGTTCAAGCTGCCCATCCTCGTATATCTTAATGCGTCGTGTTACATCAGATGCTGCAACCTTAAGTACTTCGTCGATCTGGCCATACTCGGTCTTGGACAGGTCTTCATCGTCAATCCCAAATGAGAAGCCATCGAACATGATGGCACGGATTGAGAGTTTTGTCAGGTCATCGATGAAATCTGCCGCCCTGCGCATACTGTAGTGACGGATGATGCGGTTGACGATCTGGCCATCGAATGCACCAATCGCTTTCTTGTCAATAGTGCCTGCTTCCAAAATACCATCAATGATCCGCACGTATGCATCACGTTCACACATTTCCTTTTTACAGGTGTCGCAGTTAAGGCATGAGCTTGCATGGAAAACCATGTTCAACTGGTCGGGCAGGATCATGGAAAAGATCTGTTTGTTACTCCAGTACCGGACTCCACCTTCTTCTTTTCCGACAGGGGGCATGTGCTCTACATGAGCATACCGGAGCAGGTAGAGCGCTTCTTCCTTGGTAAACCACCGGGTACCGTGAGTAAGCATGAAAATGCCGGATACATGGTCATGAATACCACCAATGATGGGCCACCAAAACGGGGTGAGAGGATGTTTTCATGTACGGAGAGGAGGATGGTTGCCTCAGCCCGCGCCTCTTCCGTCTGAGGAACGTGCATGTTCATTTCATCTCCATCAAAGTCCGCGTTGTAAGGAGGACAGACCGCTGGATTAAGACGGAAAGTTCTGCCCTCCATGACCTTGACCCGATGCGCCATGATGCTCATCCGGTGCAACGAAGGCTGACGGTTGAAAAGAACTACATCGCCATCCCTGAGCTGCCGCTCAACAGTATAACCGGGTTCTATTAAATCAGCAACGGTGTCAAGATTCCCGTCTGCAAGCCTTAGCCTCCGGTTATCCGGACGGATTACGTAGTTGGCCCCGCAGGGTGCGTTGACATCCGGGCGCAGGGGGCCGTTCCGCACCACCTGCTTAAGCTCCTCAATATTCTGGGTGGTAACCCTGACAGGAATTGTCATTTCGTTTGCAACCGCACGCGGGACGCCGACCTGCGATACTGACAGATTTGGATCGGGAGAAATCACGGTACGGGATGAGAAGTTCACCCGCTTACCAGAAAGTGAACCCCGGAACCGACCGTCCTTGCCCTTAAGGCGCTGGGAAAGTGTCTTTAAGGGTCTGCCACTGCGGTGACGTGCCGGGGGACAGCCTGCCACCTCATTATCAAGGTAGGTGGTCACGTGGTACTGTAAGAGTTCCCAGAGATCCTCAATAATCAACTGGGGCGCTCCTGCGTCCTGATTCTCTTTGAACCTCTGGTTGATGCGGATGATGTCAACGAGCTTGTGGGTGAGATCATCTTCGGATCGCTGCCCGTTCTCAAGAATAATCGATGGGCGCATGGTAACCGGCGGGACAGGAAGTACGGTAAGGATAGTCCACTCCGGTCGGGCGACATCCGGATTGATACCAAGAGGGGTTAGATCCTCATTAGGGATCTTTTCCATCCGTGCCCTGATGTCAGCAGGGGTGAGTTTATGCTCAATTTTCTTGCCATCTTCCACCATCACTTCTGAAAACGTGGTGGG
>DATMWO010000003.1:0-2512 GCA_035562475.1 Methanoregula sp. | reverse complement strand
ATATAGGACCCTGCAAAAAAATTATAAAATTACTTTCCACTCCCAAAACACCGATAACACATTGGTTATTCCCTCTCAATATTATCAACTCTGAACAATATTTGGAAAACGTAGATCTCTTATGTCACACCATTCCATAATCCGACTCCTTATTTTTTCCGGGTGATTACCTGGATAAACGGCGACCCGATGAAAGCACAAACGTTGTAAGAATCCCTCCTTGACTTTCATCCATGTTCTACTTCTTACCATAAATCTGACATATCGCAATGCCAATTTTTCCTGCGCGGGGAATTACTTCAAAATTCTGCACCACCATCCCCACATCATCCTTAATCTGGATGAAGCGCAAATATTGGTGGAATAACGGAGCTCAATGGCAGAGATAAAGATTATCGGGACAGCACATGTCTCGCAGCAGAGTGTCGATGAAGTGCGGTCAGCGATCGGGGATTACCGGCCGGATGTTGTGGCCATTGAACTTGATGCATCGCGATTTACCGCACTTAAAAAACAGGCGAAAGATCCGTCGGTAAACGACGTGCTTGAAGTGAAGAACTTCAATTCGCTCCTTGTCCAGTGGCTGCTTGCCTACCTCCAGCGCAAGATCGGCATTGATGTCGGTGTCGAACCCGGGGCCGAAATGAAAATCGCCATTAACGAGGCAGAGCAGCGGGGCATCCCCCTTGCCCTTGTCGACCGGGATATCCGCCTTACCCTCCTGCGTTTCTGGAGCTCGCTGGGTTTTTTTGAAAAGATCAAGATGTTCTGGGCGCTCATCGCGTCAATTGCGGAAATAGATGAAGGGCAGGAGATCGATATCGAGTCGCTCAAGGAACAAAATGTCATTGATGCGGTCATGGAGGAATTCCGGAAGTTCTCCCCCAATGGTGCCCGTGCATTGATTGATGAGCGGGATGCCTTCATCGCCCACCAGCTCATCCTCCTGAAAGCCCAGCGACCAGAGGGGCGTATCCTCGCGGTTGTTGGTGCCGGGCACCGGCAGGGGATAGCAAATTACCTTGATAACCCGGCAACCCTTCCTCCTTTCGAACCCCTTACCCAGGAACCAAAATCATTCCCCTGGGGCAAAGTGTTCGGGTTCGGTGTGACAGCAATTTTCTTCCTGCTCCTTGCAGCAATTGCATTCTCCGGTGTTGGCTGGGATGTGCTGCTGTATGCGTTCCTCTTCTGGGTGATCATTCATGGGGTGCTTGCGGCGATCTTCACGCTCCTCGCCGGGGGGCACCCATACACGGCGCTCGTGGTCTTCTGCGTAGCCTGGTTCACCTCGTTAAACCCGATGATCCACGCCGGCTGGATTGGAGCCTATGTCGAGGCACGGGTGAGAAAACCCCCGGTCACTGATTTCAGGAAGATCTATGAAGCCGAATCCCTGACCGATATGGCAAAAATCCCGCTCTTCCGGGTGGTTCTTGTCGCAGCTCTTGCAAATCTCGGCAGCCTCTTAGGCACAGTCCTCTATTTCATCTTCGTCTTCCCGGTGCTGGGCATTGATCCCCGTATTGTCATCTCGACAGGGCTTCAGAATATGTGGGCATTTTTTACCGGGTGGATCTGATAGTATTTTGGTTTTTTCCGGACAGGTACTATACGGAAAGAACCCCGCTCTCTGCCAGCCATGCCAAAATATTCTCTTTTATTTTCATCCATTGTCTCTCTGTCGTGTAAAAATGACCCGAAATCATGCTTATTTAGCGAAAATATCCCTGAATATTCGTCTATTTTCGATCCCTTTTTAGGAGGCCGCCAATGGGAATCACTGAGCCGATCGCGATCATGACAGGCTGAAGCAGGGTCAGGATAAAAACCCACGCAGCTTTCAGGGTCCGGAATTGGGGTGCAATCTGGAGTTAGTTTAGCAAATACCCTTCAAATATCCGATTTTCTGAACAAATCTCAATCGGGGTGTTTTCCAGGGTTTTCCGGGAACAAAAATGGTGCAATCGGAGCTTGGAACTGGCTTATTTTACCCTTGGGAGAGTAGTACCCCTGCCAGGACACCTGGAATATGGTATCAGACGGTATCGTCGGTTTCATCTCCGTATCAGGGAATAACGGTTTCCGCTCAATCCATCGACACATGCTCCCTTGAAATTGAAAACCTCGCAGGAGCAGTACAACGGGAAATAATTTCACGATTCTTCCGTGGAGCCGATGCACCAAATGACCTTAATTGTATCAAATGTCGAAGCGGTGAAAAAACTCAAACGTGGGATCCCAAAATAGTGCTTTGAATTACGGTCAGCATGGCGTGAAAGGATCCTGCACATCGCATGTTTTTCTCACGTCGGCAATCTCTTTGTCTATCCAGTCCTGGACAAGGAGTTTCATCTCCTGATCAGTCATTCCATGATAGTATCGGAGCCTGATCTCAACTTCAAGCAAATCCAGAAGTGGCTGCACCAGGGAAAAATACGATTCAGTGCTGGTAAATCCCCCTGCTTTATTGAGCTGGAGCATAACCAGTTCGTTTAAGTGTTCAAGTTCT
>DATMWO010000002.1:0-6141 GCA_035562475.1 Methanoregula sp. | reverse complement strand
AGTTTTTAAAATTGTTCACTATCCTGCGACACTACGGTCCGGGGCTTCCTGGCCCTCTTGGGTTTCGGTTTCCGCTCATATCTGCCTTCCTCTTCCGGGAAAGGAAATTCGTCCATGACCTTCTCCTCAGGTTCATGGGGGAGGGGCGACCGAATGTCGGGAACCGTATCACTCACCGTTGCCAGCGGTTCCGGTTTATGCATAAGGATCTCCGCAAGTACTGCCTCGACTCCATCTCCCGTCTGTGTGGACATGGTGAGATACCCTTCGGCTGCCGTAATATCCGACTTATTAGAAACAACGACAAGAGGCACGTCTATAAGTCCCTTCACCTCCTCGAGCAGGTTGAGCTGAACCTCCATCGGGTACCCGCAGTGCTCTGACGGGTCAAGAATGAAGAGGATGATATCAGCGACATTCATCATTGCAGAAAGAGCCTGTTTTTCGATGGCATTTCGTTCTTCTGCCGGACGATCAAGAATTCCCGGGGTATCGACAAACTGGATCCGTTCCCGTCCTATAATCCGGTGTCCGACAATGATGCCTTTTGTGGTGAACGGATAGGATGCAACCTGCGGAACTGCTGAGGAGACATGCCGGATGAATGAAGATTTACCTACATTGGGGTATCCGGCAATAACTATCGTGCATGCGTCCTCAACATGGGGGAGCTTTCGCAGGACATTCCGCACTTCGTTTAAGAATCGCAGGTCCTTATCTATCTGGTGTACCATGGAGGCCAGCCGGGCAACCGTCTTTTTACGCACCATGGTCGTATCATCGGATTTCCGTGACTGTACCGCAAGCTGATTCCCCACCATCTTGGTGTGTTTTGCCGCCCAGCCAACAGCACCCAGCGATTGTCGTATCCGGTCCATGCCAAAGAGGATATCAGCCATCTCCCGGTAAAACCGGGGGATCTGGTCAAATTCGGGGAACCCGCGGATGATAGAGACCAGCCGGTCGTGAACTGCTGCGCCAACCGCCCGCACAAACTCTTCATTGGCGCGATCTTTATTGGTTTTTTCTTTCATTTTCTTTGCCGCACGGCGGAAGCTCCGGTCAAGGATCTCATCTGCTGTCGGCACGGTGGGTATTTTTTCGAATTCCACAAATCTCCAACCTATTTATAGTATGGGAAGTTATACGGTTTATCGTTATGGACCTGTCCCTGATCCAGAAAGATATCCTCATCACGCTTATCACGCTTTACCAGGAGCACTCCCACTCTATCAAAGGCGAAGAGATTGCTGACGTGATCCAGCGCAATCCGGGGACCGTGCGGAACCAGATGCAGGCGCTCAAAACAATAGGGCTCGTTGACGGTGTACCCGGTCCCAAGGGGGGCTACATCCCCACCGCGCTTGCCTACAAGGAACTCAGCCTGAATGTCACTGAAGGTGACTATGATGTCTGCATCAGCAGGGACGGGGAAATTATTTCAGGAGCAACGGTCCAGGAAATTGATTTTACAACACTCTGCCACCCGGATATCTGTCATGCAGAGATCAAACTTTTTGGCAGTGCCAAGCTCTTTGAAATCGGTGACCAGATCACAATCGGTCCCACTCCTGTCAATAAACTCCTGGTCCGCGGAGAAGTCTTTGGGAAAGATGAATCGAAACAGCTGCTCCTCCTTGCAACCACCGAAATGATCTCGCTTCCCAAACAGCCGATAAAAGCGTACATGAGCAGCCCGCTCAAGACATTGAACAGGTCAGATACACTCCATGATGCTCTGGTCCTTTTCAATAAGGATCATATCCATGGTGCCCCCATCATCGACAACGGAAAACTCGCCGGGATCATCACCATGAGTGATATTGCACGGGCGGTGGAAAATAATCTGTCCTTAACCACAAAAGTTTCTGCAATCATGACTACCGATGTTGTTGAAGCTCCCTCAGATACCAAACTCTTTGAGGTGATCCGCAGGTTCAAGGAACTGGAGATCGGGCGACTGATTGTTGTCGAAAATGGCATTCCGGTGGGGATACTCACACAGTCTGATATTATCAGGGTATTCCCCTCGTTATAATCCAATATCTTTAGATAGTATAAACCAAATTCAATGCAAGGAAGTGTGTATTATGACAGAATTATCCCATTCAGCCGTTGAACGTATCATAAAAAAAGCCGGTGCCGATCGGATAAGTGCCGATGCCACAGAAACCCTTGCGATTTTAATGGAAGATTATGGGGTATTTTTGGCAAAGGAAGCAAAAAAAATGTCAGATCATGGGGGAAGAAAGACGCTGCGGGGATCTGATATCCAGATGGCAGCTGAAATTTTCAAATAGCGCAAATAGGTTATTTATAACAAAAAACACTCTTTTTCCGCGCCATTTTAGAACACTTTAAATATTTATACGCGTCATAATTTTTTTATGTCTCGCGTATTTGCCCGCAGCCTTTCAAGAAAAAAGATCATGAGCAATGATGGGAAGCTCATTGGAACGCTAAAAAATATCAGGGTTGATTTTGATTCCGGCCAGGTTCAGGCAATGATTGTCCACCCCGACCAGACATTTGTCACTGATGGATATACTATGGAAGACGATAAACTCCTGGTAATCCCGTTTGAATCGGTCAAGGATATCAAGGATTATATTGTTGTTGACCGCTTCCTTGCCAGAAAATAAGAAGAATATTGAGTAATTATTTCAACAAATCCATTTCCATATTCTTTTTCTGCAACAAATGCAGCAACTGCCTTGGTATCAGGATGGGCATTTGCCACAGTGACCCCGATCCCTGCAGTCCTGAGCATCTGGATGTCATTCAGGGAGTCCCCGATTGCAAGAAAATCTGAGGGTGACAGGTCCATCTCCTGCGCGAGTGCTTCCAGTGCAGTTCCCTTGTCAATGCCGGGTGACTGCAGGTGAATCGCATAGCCGGTATCGATCACCTTTACCGGGGAGGCCATAAGGATTTTTTTCACTTCATCAGGAGGAACGGTCCGGGCAAATGCAAGATCAGAAAAGCGGTATGCAGGGCTGAAGAGCACCAGTTCTTTTCCCCGATCCCGGTAATATGCCTGAACCTCTTCCAGTGCCTTCCTGCACAGAGTCTGGTCTCCTTTGATACGGAGAGTTCCGGTATATCCCACCCGGAATACCCCGCCGTTCTCTGCAATGAAGGTCCCGTCCGTTCCTATCATCTTGCAGAGAGCATCCATAAAACAGGAAGTGTTCCCGCTTGCAAGGACTACTTCTACCCCCTCGTCAACAAGCCCTCGTATGGCGTCGATTGCACCGGTGTTTATCCGGCGGGACGAATCCGTGATCGTCCCGTCAATATCAGTAAGGAGCGCCTTCAGCACGATTTGAGACCTGCCTCTTCTACCATAAACGGGGCTTCCCCCTCGGGGAGGTTGGGGCTGTCGACAAGGCGTGCAATACGTTTACCGCCTTTGCTCTTGCGCAGGTAGAGCCGGAAGGTTGCAGTATGTCCGACAATGTTACCCCCTATCGGCTTTGTCGGGTCACCGAAGAAGACTGCCGGGTTGGACATTACCTGGTTTGTTACCAGTGCAACAGCATTGTGCTCATCAATGAGCTTGAAGAGTTCGTGCATGTGCCGGTTCAGCTTCTGCTGGCGTGTCGCAAGGGTCCCTCTCCCTGCGTATTCAGCCCTGAAGTGGGCGGTGAGGGAGTCAATGATGAAGAGTTTGACCGGACGCCCGCTGTCTTTCAGTTCCGCTGCAAGATCACGAGAATTATCCACAAGCAGCATCTGGTGATCTGAGGTGTGTGCCCGTGCAATGTGAATATTGTTTAAAAACTCCTGCGGATCCGCATTATCAATCCCCAGCCCGTGCACCATCTGCTCGATACGCTCGGGACGGAAGGTGTTTTCGGTATCAATGTAGATGGCACTCCCGTTAAGCCCTCCCTGATCTTCAGGAAGCTGAACATTAACTGCCATCTGGTGGACAATCTGACTCTTACCGGAGCCGAACTCACCATACATCTCGGTGATGGCCTGGGTCTCCAGACCCCCTCCCATCAGGGCATCGAGTTCGGGAACGCGGAACGATAGTTTCCTGATGTCCTTTCGCTGTTCGAAGATGTCTTTTCCGGTCTTGAACCCGCCGATATCTGCGGCTTCGCGTGCAGCTTTGACAATCTTTTTTGCTACCGATTCGGAGATTTCCGAAATCTCGGAAAGCTCTGCCGGTGATGCAGTCGCAATACTCTCTACCGAGAGGTATCCCGCTTCACGGAGTTTATCTGCGGTGCTTGGGCCTACGCCCGGTAAATCTTCAATCTCTAAAGCTCGTTCAGCCATTTCTTGCACATCTCCTATGGCACATCAAGATGTTAAACATGGGCATATATGCTCTCGGACTGCGCGGGGCGAAAGTGAGGTTTATTTGTTCAGTTCTTCGATAAACCCGCGGACCTGCACCAGCAGGATTTCCGGTTTGAGATCAACCGGTTGGGTGTATTCAGCGGTGATCCGATTACCTGAAAGGATACCGGTTACCTGCATCTCAATCCCATGCGGGAGATCTCCTTCAATAATATAGCGTTCGGTACCATTATCGATAAAGGTGCATCCCTGCCCGGTAATGATGGTTCCTTCAAATATGATCGGGTGTGTCTCTTCCTCTGGCACCTGGAATGAACTCCCCCGTCCGACACCAAGTTCAATCCCCCCGTAACGACCGGGTTTTGCAGTGGCATGGTAGATGTTAACCTGGTCCCCGGGAAGCACCGGAACTAACGCCTTCTCGCCCCAGAGAACCACTTTTAGGTCATCTTTGCGATCGCTCACAACAATATTTCTTACCCAGGACACTGAACCGTTGCGGGTTGTAAACGATCGTGGTTCTTTTACCTCTTTTACGCTACCCGTAATTGAATAGATCCCCTCTTCGCTCACGGAACAAAGGGGCATGAACGGCACGGTGATCACCTGATCAGTGACCCCCACTGAGCTCTTCTCATCAAGGCTGTATGCTCTTCCTTGACTGCGCCCGTCAGGTTTTGCACCGGTGATATGAACGGAAGTGCCCGGGAGGATATTTGCAAACAGGTCCGGAACCCATGCTATGACCCGGGCAGTTCCAGAAAAATCCCCGATGACAGCTTCTGTCATCTCACCGCTCGTGCCGTCCCGACGGCTGAAGGTACGCGGTTCTTCGCATGCAATCAGGATCGCATCAAGCTCCACCGGCTCGGATGAAAGGCTCCCGATGGCAGCCCCGTTCGCGGGCAGTGCACAGATGATCTCGCATCCTGCCTTGCGCAGGGCCAGTGCGTAAATCTCTGTCGTGCTCTTTCCCGGATGGCGCCCGATGATCTCCAGTACATCCCCGATTGCAATATCATTGGCTGCCCCTGCTTTCTCATCCCACAGGACTACTCGTGTTGTTCCGGTCTCGTCACCAATAAGAAGGGTAGCTACCCAGCCTTTCTCTCCGTCCTTCCGGTCAAATTCCTTTGGTTCAGTCTTGTCGATAACCTTGCCGAAAAATGAAAAGAGGCTGGATTTTCCGGCTAATCCCCGGATCTTCACATGCTGGCGGCCCAGTTCACCGACTACGAGCATGGCCGCTGTCGGCTCATCAACAAGATCCCCGCACTCTTCGATCTTGGTCTCTACACGCCGTTCGAACTCCTCTTTTGAAATAAGGTCATCGACCAGGGCGTAGTGGAACAACACAGGTTTATTCCGCCCCCTTACTGTTGCCAGGGCGGGCACTGCATGGTGGCAGTGATATCCCCGATGGTTTCTCCCCTGCGCATCAGAGATACCTGTGTTCCCTGTATCAGCACCTCAGGGCAACGGGGTCGACAATTATACTGCGAGGACATGGCAAACCCGTATGCACCGGTATCCAGTACTGCAATGATGTCCCCGGCAGCAATCGGCGGGAGTTTCCGGTCCGGTGCAAGAATGTCACCGGTCTCGCAGATGGGGCCGGTGACGGTATATTCTGTGGTCAGCGGGGCATCCGCTTTATTTGCAACGATGACTTCGTGGTAGGCATCATACATTGCAGGACGGATGAGCAGGTTGAACCCGGCATCCACATTGGCAAATTTCTTGTGTGCGGACTTAATCGAGTTGACCCCCGTTAAGAGAACTGTCGAGTCGGCCACGAGCAAGCGCCCGGGCTCAACCCAGAGTTCG
>DATMWO010000001.1:0-15212 GCA_035562475.1 Methanoregula sp. | reverse complement strand
AATATATTCAATATGAGATTGTGATTTTACGAATCGATGTGTGGGAAAGTCATGATATACACCTTGTCCATGCTGATGATGAAAAGGTGGTATCCTTTTATTTTTATTATTACCAAGCATTATCTGTTGACAGCACCTCTTAGTTATGGTGATATTCAGTGGAGAGACAACCCGTTGATTCCTGTAACCTTAAAACGGTAGGTTACGATACTCATTTAAAGAATTTAGAAATTGAATTCCATTCCGGGATGGTTTTTCAATATCAAAATGTTCCTTCCCACATCTATGCAAATCTGTTAAGTGCTCAGTCAACCGGGACATTTTTTACCGACAATATCAAAAACCGGTATCGATCAAAACGGCTCGATAAGGTCACGGTTCGGTGATTAAAAGCCTTATCCTCAGAAAAAATATATTTCTTGCTCGTACTCTTTTTACACGCAAAGGGTTTTTCAAAATTCTTTTTTCTCAGATGTGATGTGCAAAACCCTGGTGAGATAACAGCGGGAAAGAACATGTTTCCCCTGGCTCCCCTGCCTTGGGAATGGTAATATTGTAGTACTTGTTCGGTAAAGCGCCACGTCAGCCCGGGTGAAACCTCCCGAACGTTTTGCGTAAGGGAATGAGCCTTTCAATCGAGCCATTTTTTATTAGCAGTCAAGTATTGCGTACGCTCGGGCTTTTATACCCTGACGTTCCGAAAGCTGCGTCTCCTTTCCCTGCTTTCCGAATGTCCTGTTTTTTCAAGATCAAGCGGAGTAAGTTCATACAATCAGAGAGTTTCGTGAATTTATAAAATGCAGAACGCTGACGATTGACGGGATCAGATACAAACCGGGCAGGCAGTAATAACGTAAAGCAGAATAAAAAGGGTTGGTTTATGCCGCACCAGCGCTGTCATACAGCAGGCATATGTACCGCATAAACAGGAGTGTTATCGGAGCAATAAGACAGAGGTAAATAATGATGCCAAGGATGGGAATCATTGATAGGATTCCAACAATAATACCAACAATGATTCCCACAATCATCAGGACAATCAGTGCGATTATGTAGGGAACCCAGCCTATTTTGTTGATGGTTGCAAGAATCGCAGAAATATTAAACGCTTCACCAATACTTCCGGTTCGGGCAAAGCGTACTATTCCGATTACCTCAAAGACAGCAATGATGACTCCAAGGACGAACATGACCAATACGCCGAGAGCCATAGCACCGAATGCTGCCATCATTGCCGAGTAGTTGCCGGACATTATGGCAGCAGCTGATGCTCCCAGAACCAGAATCCAGACAATTATGATTGGTAGTGCGTAAATAAGGGAAACGATAAGATATTTTATTCCGTCAATAAAAAGAGTACCCCAATCGTCAACTTCCGGCGCTGGTTTTTCACCCCGCAGAACCTTCATCGCATATCCCATCAGGGGTAGCGCGAGAAGTATAGTTGCGATGATCAGCATCAGCCACTTGTTCCACTTACCAACTACAGCCTCCTTTGCATATTCAAAGGATTCACCAATCATTTTACCGTAATCCATATCTGTAAACCTCTTGAAAGGCAAGTCCTGCCAATCATCCATGACCATACAGCCACAAACGATTTAAATATCTATGATTATCTCTCCGAATATAAATTTATCGCTGAAATTGACTTAAAATTGAAAAAAAACATCGATTAGTGCCTGAAGTATCGAGTACCCGTAAACACCATAGCCATGTGCAACCGGTTTGCGGCATCGATCACCTCATTATCGCGAATTGATCCTCCCGGTTGTACAAGGGCTGTCGCGCCTGCCTGAGCGGCAACTTCAAGCGTGTCCGGGAATGGCAGGAACGCATCCGAAGCGACAGCGGAACCTTTCAGTGGGGCACAGGCTTTCATAATGGCAATCTTTGCTGAATCAACCCTGCTCATCTGCCCGGCACCGATTCCCAGGGTACGTTTCTGATCGGCAAATATGATGGTATTGCTTTTTGTATGTTTGCACACCTTCCAGGCAAGCTGGACAGCACGCATCTCATCCGGTGTTGGATCCCGGTCGGTGATGACTTCCCAGTGTTCCTGATAGGGTGGAGTTCGCTGGACCAGAACACCCCCATCGATTGATCGTATCTCATCAGATTCAGATCTTGGCGGGATTGCAAGCACACGCATATTCTCTTTTTTTACCATAATTCCAAGAGCTTCTTTTGAAAATGATGGAGCGACAAGGACTTCGACAAATGTTCCGGAAATTTCTTCAGCCACTTTTTTATCAACTTCCCGGTTAAGGCAGACAACAGATCCATAAGCAGAAACCGGATCAACTTCTCGGGCTGTGACATAGGCATCAGGCAAATCAGTGCCGATAGCAACTCCGCAGGGGTTATTGTGTTTGATGATTACCGCAGCAGGTTCCTCAAATTCGCTCAGAAGAGCCACACCAGCGTTAACATCAAGATAATTATTATATGACATCTGCTTTCCCTGTGTGGGCTGAGCACCAGCAATACCCGAATTGCCATAGACAGCAGCCTGCTGGTGCGGATTTTCACCATACCTCAGTTCCCTGCCATGATTGAATTGCAGCGTTAACGTTGAAGGAAACGGAGCATCGAGCAGGTAGAGGTAATTGCTGATTGCCGCATCGTATGCTGCAGTCCGGGCAAATGCTTTTTTTGCAAGCGTGAGACGCTGTTCCAGGAAAATCCCCCCGTTTTGAACTGCTTTGACCACTTCCTGATAATCTGAAGGGTCAACAACAACTGCGACATTCTTATAATTTTTAGCCCCGGCCCGGATCATAGCCGGCCCGCCGATATCGATAAATTCGATTAATTCTTCAAGACTTAACCGTTGCCCGGACATTTTTTCAAACGGGTACAGGTTTACAACCAGGAGGTCGATCCGGTTAATGCCGTGCTTTGCCATCACTGCATCGTCAATATGCTGTCTCCCCAGCAGTCCCCCATGGACTTTTGGGTGCAGTGTCTTCACTCGTCCATCCATCATCTCGGGGAATCCGGTATAACTGGAAACCTCAGTAAACCTTACACCCTCATCAGCAAGTGCCTTTCCGGTTCCGCCCGAACTCATTATGCTGTATTTATGTCTCAGAAGTTGCTGTGCGAGCTCAATAATTCCTGTCTTGTCCCAGACCGAGAGAAGTGCCCACTTCATGGTCTAGTGTATGAAGGACAGGAAAGAAAAATGTATGCAGAATATTTCCCGATGTGAATTGGAATATTTAACGAGGGTCTTCCACACCGGGGATTTCCTAGGCATGGCTGGGTGAAGGGTTTTGAGCATATTCATCGATCTGCCGCACAGGGAAAACCTCTGGGAGGCAGGGGTATTCGCACTTGGGAGCTCTGAGGTTTAAACTGTCTCATCCTATGAATTATACGATTTTTATGATTCAAGGGTGAAATCGATTATTTTCCCGCTACGTCAAAATCGTTTTATTAATCTCATAGAAATGTCTGAAAAACGAATTAAACGAATAATTGCTTCCCGTTATGAAAAACAAGTAATATTCAACGCTTCTTTGTGCAGGAAAATGTAAATATATATATAGAACCACAATACAATAGATATTGGAACATCAAATGGGATGTATAATGCACGACGCAGAACACAGTACAGAACAACACGAAGCACAGGATTCCGGTTTGGCAGAAAATCCCCAGCCGGAATCTCAACTGCATGGAGCTGAGTTCGAAGCGCAAAAAAAAGCCTTTGCCGAATTACACGATCAACACCTCAGGCTTGCTGCAGATTTTGAAAATTTCAAAAAACGTACAGCTCGTGAAAGGGAGACGCTCATCTCCCTTGCAAATGAACGGTTCGCCATTGACATTCTCGAAGTGGTGGACAACTTTGAACGGGCATTAAAAACGGATGATACTCACCTGCGTGAAGGTATCCTTCAGATCCGGCAGCTCCTTAATGCCCAATTGCTGCGCAATGGCATAACTCCCCTGGATGCACAACAAAAACAATTCAATCCTGCAGAACATGAAGCCATAGCTCATATCTATTCAAAAGAGCTGGCGGGTACCGTGATTGACGAAGTCTCACGCGGGTATCGTATGCATGATAAAGTCATAAGATACGCAAAAGTTGTCGTATCCAAAGGAAATCAAAAAGATCAGGAGGTCTAAAAAAATGGCAAAAGAGAAGGTTTTGGGAATAGATCTGGGAACAACCTTTTCCTGTATGTCTATAATGGAAGCAGGAAAACCGATCGTTATCCCAAACGCAGAAGGAGGCAGGACGACCGCATCGATTGTCGCATTCACCAAGGAAGGAGAACGACTGGTCGGAAGCCTGGCAAAACGCCAGGCGGTTACCAACCCCCAGCGGACAATTCAGTCAATCAAACGTAAGATGGGATCAACTGAAAAAATCAAGATAGACGATAAGAACTATTCACCCCAGGAAATCTCGGCTATGATCCTGCAGAAGATGAAAGTCGATGCTGAGGCGTATCTGGGTGAGAAGATTTCAAAAGCGGTCATCACTGTTCCGGCATACTTCAACGATGCACAACGGCAGGCAACCAAGGATGCCGGAAAGATAGCTGGTCTTGATGTCATGCGCATCATCAACGAGCCTACCGCAAGTGCATTGGCATATGGTATAGATAAAGAGCAGGATGCCACCGTACTGGTATATGATCTTGGTGGCGGAACATTTGATGTTTCGATTCTGACCCTGGGCGATGGTGTCTTTGAGGTAAAATCAACTGCCGGCAATAACCTCCTTGGTGGAGATGACTTCGATAAACGCGTAACAGATTACCTTGTTGAGGAGTTCAAGAAAAAAGAGGGAGTTGACCTCCGCAATGATCCGTATGCCATGCAGAGACTGCGTGATGCATCAGAGAATGCAAAGATCGAGCTCTCACAGCGCCAGTCCACCAACATTAACCTGCCCTACATTACAACGGACACGAGTGGCCCAAAGTTCCTCAACATAGATCTCACCCGTTCAAAGCTTGAACAACTGATTGGGGATCTCGTTGAATCCACGGTCGGACCCGTGAAGCAGGCACTAAGCGATGCAAAGCTTGAGCCAAAGGACATCGATCATGTTCTTCTTGTTGGAGGTTCCACCCGGGTACCCCTTGTTCAGGATACCGTGAAAAAGATTCTCGGGAAAGAACCCGACAAAGGCATAAATCCTGATGAGTGCGTTGCTCTCGGTGCGGGTATCCAGGGTGCTGTGCTGACAGGTGAGACAAAAGATATTGTCCTGCTCGATGTCACACCCCTTACGCTGGGTATAGAAACCCTTGGGGGTATCGCAACCAAACTCATTGAACGCAATACCACCATCCCTACGCGGAAGAGCCAGATATTCTCGACAGCAGCAGATGGGCAGACCAGTGTCGAGATCCATGTGGTACAGGGCGAGCGGGCTCTTGCAAAGGATAATTTCACTCTCGGCAAATTTCAGCTGACGGGTATCCCCCCGGCACCAAGGGGTATACCCCAGATAGAAGTCACTTTTGATATTGACTCAAACGGTATTATTCATGTATCGGCAAAGGATCTTGGGTCAGGCAATCAGCAGGCGATCTCGATCAAGGGAGATAAGAAACTCTCTGATGAAGACATCAGGAAGATGATGGACGCAGCAAAACAGTTCGAAGCTGATGATAAGAAAAAGCGCGAGGAGATTGAGCTGCACAACCAGGCAGACACTGCGGTTTTTACTGCAGAAAAGATGCTTAAAGAGAGCGGGGACAAGCTTGAAACAGCTGACAAGCTAAAAGTTGAGGAAGGTATTGCTGCAGTCAAAAAAGCGCTGGCCGATGACAACCTTGATGAAATTAAGAAGTCAATGGAAGCGCTGACTGAAAGTGTCTATGCAGTCACAACCAAAATTTACCAGAAGATTCAGGCAGAGCAGGCATCACAACAGCAGGCAGGGTCCGGTGCTGCACCACAGGCTGATAAAAATGCTGATGACAATGTTGTCAATGCAGATTATAACGTGAAAGAAGAGTGAGCTGAAAAATGAGTGCGGATGACTATTATGATATCCTCGGTATACCGCGTAGTGCTGATGATAAGGAGATCAAGAAGGCATACCGCAACCTCGCCCGAAAATACCATCCCGATGTCTGCAAGGAAAAGGGTGCAGAGGAGAAGTTCAAAGGGATCAACGAAGCATATAGCGTTCTTTCTGATGAACAGAAAAAAGCGCAGTACGATAACATGGGCCATGAAACATTTACGAATGCATCCAAAGGATCATACACCGGTGGTGGTGCATATGGGGGAGGAGGATTCTCCACCGACTTCTCGGGTTTCGGTGATATCTTTGATTTCTTTGGCGGGGGTCAGAGACGATCGGGTCCCCAGCCAGGTGCCGATCTGCTCATGCGCATCCAGATCACTCTTGAAGAGGCTGTATCCGGTTCGGACCGTGACATAGAAGTTATGCACACTGAACCCTGTCCTGCATGCAACGGAACGGGGAGCGAGACAAAACGACTGAATACCTGTTCCCGCTGTGGCGGCAGTGGACAGATGCGACAAGCAGCTAATTCATCCTTTGGCCAGTTCATCCGGATGATGACCTGTAGTCAATGCGGTGGAAAAGGAAAAATTCCTGAAAAAGTCTGCAAAGAGTGCCATGGGTCCGGTCATTCAAGGGTGAAACGGAAAGTATCCGTGCATATCCCAGCAGGAATCGATAATGGCATGCGACTTCGCATGGAGGGATATGGTGAAGCCGGTGATTATGGTGCACCAAATGGTGACCTGTTTATAGAAGTATATGTCAAACCACACGACCATTTTATGAGGATTGGAGATAACCTCGAGATCACTATCGAGATCAGTCCCGTGCAGGCAGTACTTGGTACATCAATTGAAATTGAAACGATAGATAAACGACATATTGACCTGAAAGTACCTCCCGGCATACAGCACAACACAGCGCTGAAAATTGCCGGCGAAGGGATCAAGCGTCGGGGAAAACCCGGTGATCTGCTGGTCAGGGTAAAACTTGTCACCCCCAGGTCCATCAGCAGTGATCAGAAAGAACTCTACATAAAACTTGCCGAGCTTGAAGGAAAGAGTCGTGCTTCCGGAGGTTTTTTCTCCGGAATCATGGGGAAAAAAAAAAGTAAAAAGTAATTATAACATTTTTCTGATTGTTCTTTTCCATGCTAAGAGATTTTACAATTTTTTACGCACTTATTTGAGAGCCGGTGATCAATGAGATAAGAATGAGACTGCTCTTCGAGTTGTCCGGTGAAAACCCGACACTTCCCTTTGCTGAACTCGAATGCATAGGAAAATTACTCGATAGCCGGCTACAGGTTGCAGTTGTTGAGGCACCTGATCCAGAAGAAGCACACCGCCTTGCTATGACGCAGGTCGTTTTGGAATATCTCGGAGAATGCGATCCTGATCTTTCAGCTTTCCAGAAACTTCTCAGAGAACTGGCCATTGAAACCCATCAGTCCTTCGCAGGACGAGCCAAAAAAATTCACGGTGGCTGCACTACAAGAAATCCCTGTTCACAGAGGGAGTTTGAACAGATGATCGGCACCATGATAGAGGGAACGGTGTCACTGGACAAACCAGAGAGAGAATACCGGGCTATTCTTTCGGAAGACCGGTGCTATTTTGGCAAAGTTCTTTTCAGTATAAACCGGGGATCTTATGATCTGCGTAACCCGGGAAAACGGGACTTTTTCCATCCGGGTGTGATGATGCCAAGGATGGCACGTACACTCGTCAATTTATCCTGTTCGCATGCAGGTGAGGTAATGCTTGATCCGTTCTGCGGTACAGGCGGCATCCTGATCGAAGCTGAGATACTTGGGATGCATGCAATTGGAAGTGATTTTGATCCGATGATGGTTGATGGTAGTCGTCAAAATGTAACGCAACCGGATCTTATGCTTGCTGATGCAACGCTTCTGCCGTTGGGGAATCATACCATTGATGCTGTGGTGACGGATTTTCCCTACGGGCAATCGGTCTGCATAAAAAAAACAGATACAATGGCAAATCTTTATTCTGATGCTCTGGATGAGATTAGTCGCGTGCTTAAAGCCGGGCACAGGGCTGTGGTTGTAACGCATCAGGATATTTCAGAAATCGTCGCAGAACACATGACCATTCTGCAACGACACGAGCAGCGGGTACATAAAAGCCTCACCCGGCGGATTCTCGTGCTGACACGGTAACAAGCAATCTCCGGAACCTGAAGTATTCTTTATGTTTTACCAATACTACATATATTCCGGATAGTATGGAAACAAAAAAGGTAATCAAGGCAGCACTTTTTCTGGGTATCCTGGTATCCTGCATCGGTATTCCTGTATCCGCATACTCGGCCGATGCTATCGGTCTGTTCGAGCAGGGAAATGCTTTCATGAAAAATAAAACCTACTCAGAGGCACTTCGCGTCTATGATGAAGCAATCACCATGGAACCCGAATATTATGAAGCCTGGAATGGAAAAGCGGACGCACTTAACCGGGCACAACAATTTTCTGAAGCACTCAATGCATCCGATCGTGTGCTTATACTCAAACCAGATTATGTTCCAGGATGGATAAACCGCGGGTATATCCTGTACAATCTCGGCCGTTATGATGAGGAACTGAAAGCGTATGAGACCGCAATTACTCTCGATCCTGCCAGTCCCGAAGCCTGGTTCAATAAAGGTTACTCACTTGCCGGAATGAAGAGATATGATGAAGCCATTGCTGCATTTGATAAAGTCGAGGCGCTCGATCCCACATACCCTAACCTCGCAGGGAATAAACGCATTGCAGAACAAAGTCGGGATGCGGTCAGATCGAACATGAGTGAAAAAACACCTTTGTCCCTCCCCACACAATCGCAGAAAAAGACTTCCCCCACTCTTCCGGGAGGTATTGTGTCAACTACAGAACCAAAAAAATCTCCCGTCTCTGTCGGAGGAGTCATCGGAATTTTTTCAATTCTTGTTGCGGTACAATGGATGAGAAAAAGGAAAAAATGGTAAATCCGGTTCTTGAGAAACGGACATGAAAAGATTCGTTTCACCTCTCAACTACGAAAATCGTATTGTATACGAACGACCCCCGCCTCAGGTCCTCTCCAAGGCTCGAACGGCAGGATTTTTTTTAGCTTGAGATCAGCTGTTGGGACGCCCTATCGGGTGGCGTCGTCGTTCATGCCAATAGTAACTGAGGGGGCCTCTGCCAGAATATCCAAAATATCCGTTTTTTTAGTAAGTAAAAAAATGGCAGCTCTGGCAGGGTTTTTCCCTGTCGCATTACACTCCTCGTAATGTGAGAATCCCGGACTGGTAGTCGTCATCGCACAAATCGGAGGGATGGTGCAGGGGGACAGGCACTGTCCCCTCCACCATCTTTTTCAATATTTCGTGAAATATGGACTGATAAGTGGTTTATCGAAAAATGGATAAAAGCTTATTTTGCCTTCTTGTAACAAATTTGGGCTTCTTCATGCTTGCCAATCGTATCAAGAATTTCTCCAATATCATTCCAAACTTCTTTACGTCCAGGATCGATTTCCAAAGCGTGTTTGAAAGTAGTCAGAGCTTCCTGATACTTCCCGAGCTCATGTAATGCCCGGCCCTTATAGATCCAGGCGTCCACAAAATCCGGTTGGATCGATATCATAGCACTAAATGCTTCGCTGGCATCCTGGTGCTGTCCAAGGGCAATAAGTGCACTGCCTTTGGTGAAATAGGCTATTGAGAACGTAGGGTCAACAGATACCGCCCGTTCATATGATTCAATTGCATACCTGCTTTGACCCTGGGCTGCAAGTGCCATTCCATGACGTGTCCAGCCAATCGCATTTTCCGGGTCCAGATCAAGGCTTTTTTCATATGCAGCCTGAGCCTCTGGATGCTTTCCGAGATCATAGAGTACATTACCTTTTGCCATCCATGCTTCAGCGAGGTTACTATTCTTTTCCAGAGCTTTTTCAAATGTTTCCAGAGCATCACGGGACATACCAAGTTCAGCGAGTGAAACACCTTTATGGGAAAGTACCTCTGCGCTAGAATTGATCTCAAGAGATCGATCGTACGATTGTACTGCCAGCCTGTGCTGATCCAGTGCGGCGTAAGCTTTTCCCAGGAAGTAATATACATCAGCAGTTCCATGGTTGTTTTCCCGAGCATGCTCGAAAGCAGTGATTGCCGCATCATAATTACCCATCTCAAAATATGCTCTTCCCTCCCAGAAGAATGCCTGATAGCAGGTTGGATTAATTTCCCAAGCCCGTTCAAAGGCTGAGATTGCTGCATCCGGGTTTCCAAGTGCAAGAAGGGATCTGCCTCTTTGATAGATAGCAATAGAAAATCCGGGATTGTGAGAAAGGATGCGATCGAATGATGCGATCGCTTCTTTATTCTTCCCGATATGCATGAATGCTCTTCCCCTTTCGTAAAGGGCGTCCTGGTATTCAGGATTTATTCTCAGCGCAGCGTCGAACGCAATAATTGATTCATGGTAGTTCTTAATGCGGACCAGTGCAATTCCTTTATGATAGTATACCTCTGAGTACTGGTCATTTGACGCCAAAGCCTGATTAAACGCTGTTATCGCTTCATCAAAGCGCTCAGTCTTAAGATACGTCATGCCCTTGTAATAGAAGGCTTCCGGATACTCCGGCTGGAGAGTCAGCACCAGATCAAATGCATTCAGCGCCTCGTTGTATCGGTTCAACTGGATTAATACCGCTCCACGATGCAAATGCGGTAAAGCGTTTGTTTCATCAAGGGAAATAGCATGATCAAAGCAATCAAGCGCCCGATCATATCTCCCAAGATTTTCCTCTGAAATACCCTTATAGAGCCAGACATCAGAAGATGTACCATTCTCACCAAGAGCCCGGTCGAATGCACCAATCGCTTCCTGATACATTGAGAGACTTGCTAGCGCCCGCCCCTTCTCATAGAAAGCCTTAAAGCATTTCGGGCTGTTTATGAGGGCAGAGTCGAAGTTTTTAATTGCATCATTATATCTTTCGATACGGGAGAAAGATACTCCCAGATAATAATATGCCCGTGCATCCTTTGTATCAATACTTAAAGCCTTTTTATAACAATTGATAGCATCCTTGTCCTGGCCAAGGGCAGAAAGGGCTACCCCCTTTCCCGTCCAGATAAAAGCGGCTGTAGGCCGGAGGCGTAGTGCCTGGTCAAATGAAACGATTGCCAGCTCGTATCGGGAG
The DNA here is from genome assembly GCA_035562475.1 of Methanoregula sp. Taxonomy (GTDB): domain Archaea; phylum Halobacteriota; class Methanomicrobia; order Methanomicrobiales; family Methanospirillaceae; genus Methanoregula. Next base: position 4,007 of record DATMWO010000001.1, on the reverse strand, counting down.
AGGTGTGTGAGTGCTATACCTTTATGGTAAAGTGTCTCGATATGATTCGGCTGGACTGCAAGTGCATGGTCATATGATAGAACCGCTTCGTTGTCCATTCCCTGTTCATGGAGTGTACGCCCTTTATAATAGAACGCTGACACAAAATCCGGATGTATTTCCAGTGCATTACAAAACGCTTCATATGCATCCTTATAATCGAAAATTGCGAAGAGTGAAATTCCCTTAAGGTACCATGCATCGGCATTGACCGGGTCAATCCCAAGCGTCTTGTCATAATCACCGATAGCATCACTATATCTTCCAAGATCTGCCAGAGCCATACCATGGTGTAACCACGTTTCAACAGACCCGGGATTAATCTGTAATACGAGGTCAAACGCATCGATTGCATCTTTTTGCCTTCCTGTTGCTATAAGGGACAATCCTTTGTGATAGAATGCTTCAGCATTTCCTGCATTAAGGTCGATATTTTTATTGAAAGCAATAATGGCTTCATCGTGCCGCCCCAGATTTGCCAGTACAAGTCCTTTGTGGAAATAAACCTCAGCATAATTCTTGTCGATAATAAGGGCTTTATCAAAAGCTCTTATACCTTCGCGGAACATTCCAAGTGATGCAAGTGCCTTTCCTTTGTCAAACCATGCCTCTGCAAAGGAACTATCGATTTCAAGTGTCCGGTCAAACGCTTTAATGGCCTCTTCGAACCTGCCAATCCGTGTAAGAGCTACACCTTTATGGTGAAGTGACGGTGAATGTGCCGGATCAAGATCAAGTGCCTGATTATAGACGGCAATTGCATCGTTGGGTTGCTCCAGAATATCCAGTGAACGCGCTTTGTGATAATATGCAGCAAAATAATCCGGTTTTACGGAGAGTGCCTTATCAAATGCGGATATTGCATCTTTGTGACGGGTGAGTTTTGCATAGATTATACCCTGTTCAAACCATACCTCTGCATTATCAGGAGTAATGTCAAGCAAACGTCCGAAGACTTCTGCTGCTTCATCATACCTTCCAAGCTCGGCAAACGAAGCTGCATAATGATAAAGTGCATCTGTGTTATCCTTATTGAGGGAAAGTGTCTTTTCCAAAACTTTGATAGCATCTTCAAATTTACCGATATGGAATAAAGCGATACCTTTCGCGTACAGGGCACTGGAATTTTCTGGCAAATGGTCAATTACGCAATCGAAGGAACTGATTGCATCCTCAAATTTACCAAGAACGGTAAAAGCTTTCCCCCGCTCAAAAAACGCCCGGGGATTATCAGGCTGATATATAATGCTGTCGTCAAATGCAGCTATTGCTTCTGCAGGATGACCGAGGTTTGAAAGCACTAATCCTTTCTGATACCATATATCGGGATTTGTTTTATTTATCTCGAGCGCTGCATCGAATGCATGCCCGGCTTCTTCAAATCTGCCCAGCAAGACGAGAGACAATCCCTGTAAATAGGGGGGTTCGTACCGGTTGGGAAGCTGATCAGCTGCAAAGCCGAAAATCTCCTGTGCCTCCTCATCCCGTCCCAGTTTTGCAAGTGCCCGACCCTTTTCAAACAGGATCTCACCATTATCAGGATCTATTCCGAGTGCAATATCAAAAATACGAATTGCCTCGTCATATTTTGCAAGCCGGAAAAGTACATTCCCTTCGGAAAAAAGCAATGAAATATTGTGCGGCTCTTTTTGCCGGGCTTTCTCATATGCCTCAACAGCTTCCTCATCTTTGCCCAGGTGTTCAGATGCAATACCTTTGTGATACCATGCTGCTGAAAATTCAGGAGACCGTGAAAGTATCTGATCGAATGCACCAATCGCCTGATCGTACCGACCAAGATTTTCCAGTGCCAGTCCTTTGTTATAGTATCCTTCGGCAAAGTCATTGTCAATGGCAAGGGCTTTTGAAAACGACGATTCGGCCTCTTCATATCGGCCAAGCATCGCAAACGCGAGTCCCTGTTCAAAATGTCCATCTCTGTTCTGGTCATCTAAAGCAAGTGCTTGCGAAAATGCGGTTACTGCCTCTTCATATTGTTTCAGATTTATCAGCGCGTACCCTCTTTCATAATGTGCAGCAAATGAGTTGTTATTGAGGGTGATTGCACGTTCAAATGTTGTTTTTGCTTCATCAAATCTTTTCAGATAGGCTAGTACAAGGCCTTTGTTAAACCAGATATCATAATTGCCTGTGTCAAGGGTGAGAGCTGCACTGAACGCCGAAAGAGCCTCTTCATACCGTTTCAGGTTTTTGAGTATCAGTCCCTTTTGGAAATATGCAGGAGAATAGGATGTGTCAACAGAAAGTGCCCGGTCAAATGCAGCAATGGCATCCTTATTTTTTGCGAGGCGGCTAAGGGCCAGTCCTTTCTCGTAAAAAGCACTAATAAATTTCGGATCCAGTGCCGTGGCATGATCAAATACTTCAACTGCTTCACTATCTTTGCCTAATTTCGCAAGAGCCACACCTTTGTCATAATAGGCATTTGCGTATTTCGGGTTGATAGAAAGCACCCTGTCATACGACGAGACAGCTTCTTCATATCTGCCGAGTTCTAAAAGTGCAATTGCCTGATCATACCACCCGTATGCAGACCCGGGTTTAATTTCCAGGGCCCGGGTGAGGGCTTCCAGTGCAGGTTCAAACTGACTGATAGAGAGAAGGGTACTTCCTTTGCGTAACCATGCCGAAGCACAAGCCTGATCATGAGACAGGACGCGATCAAAGCAGGTAATTGCCTCATGTGGGTTCCCAAGCTCAATGTATATTTTCCCCTTTCGGTACCAGGCAGTATTATTGTCAGGCTCCAGGGAAATTGCCCTCTCAAATGACTCGAGAGCATCTGGCATACGTTCGAGCTCAAAAAGCACGCTTCCCTTGAGGATCCAGACATCAGCAATGGTATTTTCCCGATTCAAAGAAGATTCAAGCGCCTGGAGCGCCTCATCAAACCGAAGGAGTTTTACCAGAGAAAGTGCCCGCATAAACAGGACCGTGGCATTATCGGGAGTAAGTTCCAGTATCTTATCGAAAGCACCAAGTGCTTTCTCATGTTTCCCAAGGTTTGCAAAGGAAATCCCTGTCTGATACGTCGCGTCGGTGATGGAAGAATCGCAGGTGAGTGCCTGGTTGAATGAGCGGATTGCCTTTTCATATTTTCCCGTTGCATTCAATACAAGTCCTTTATGGTAATGAGCCAAAGCATTCCCCGGAACGTATTCAAGGGTATAATCAAATGCTTTTATGGCATCCGGGTATCTACCCAGACGGTAGAGTGCAAGTCCTTTATTATATGCAGCATCAGAAAGAGTTGAATCCAGGCTCAGTGCCTGTTCGTATGCAATCACTGCTTCTTCATCATGGCCGACTGCGGACAGTGCCTTTCCTCTGCCAAATGCAGCATGAGCATTATGGGGATCCAATTCGAGTGTCTTATCGAATGCGACCACAGCGTCGTTGTAACTGTTCAACCTGAAAAGTGTCTCCCCTCTTGCCAGGTTTGTGGCAACATCGTCAGGTGTTAGTTCAAGTGAACGGTTCAGGGAAATAATTGCGTCATTGTCGCGCCCGGCCCCGATGAGAGAGTACCCGCGATAATAGTAAAGTGCTCCCGTGGCTGGACCGAGAACGAGTGCCAAATCAAATGCCTGCACAGCTTCGTCATGTCGTCCGATAGTCGCGAGTGCAAGTCCTTTGCTATATGCTGCATCCTGCATTTGAGGATTAATTTCAAGAGCACGTTCAAAGGATGGCACTGATTCATCGAACCGATTCAGTTTACCAAGAACGTACCCTTTATGGTACCATGCGACTGCACATGAACTGTCAAGAGACAAACCCTTATCAAACGCACTAAGAGCATCATCATAAAGTGAAATGTGTTCGTAGCTAATCCCCCGGTAATACCATGCCTCGGCGTTCTGTTCATCAAGGGTAAGTACCTTTTCAAAAGTTGTGGTCGCTTCTTCCCAGCGCTTGAGATGCAGAAGAGCTTTTCCGCGATAGAA